>NZ_RZSJ01000123.1:0-12453 GCF_003998025.1 Mesorhizobium sp. M8A.F.Ca.ET.021.01.1.1 | reverse complement strand
CTTCAACACCTGGCCGACGCCGGTGATGGTGCCGCCTGTGCCGATGCCGGCGACGAAGATGTCGATCTCGCCCTGCGTGTCGTTCCAGATTTCCTCCGCTGTCGTCTTGCGATGGATTTCCGGATTGGCCGGGTTTTCGAACTGCTGCGGAATGATGGCGTTGGGGATCGTCGCGGCCAGTTCGTCGGCCTTGGCGATGGCGCCCTTCATGCCTTTCGGGCCTTCGGTCAGCACCAGTTCGGCGCCGAGCAGCGCCAGCATCTTGCGGCGCTCGACCGACATCGTCTCCGGCATGGTCAGGATCAGCTTGTAGCCCTTGGCGGCGGCGGCGAAGGCCAGCGCGATGCCGGTGTTGCCCGATGTCGGTTCGATCAGTGTGGTCTTGCCGGGCGCAATCTTGCCCGCTGCCTCCAGCGCTTCGATCATCGCCACGCCGATACGGTCCTTGACCGAGGCGATCGGATTGAAGAATTCGAGCTTGGCGACCAGATTGGCGACGATGCCCTTTTCCTTGGCGAACTTGTCTAGCCGTACCAATGGCGTATCGCCGATCGTGTCGGTGATGGAATTGTAGATGCGGCCGCGGCCGGGCACGCGGGCGGAAGTGACGGGCTTGTTCATTGGTTTCGCTCCCTGGATTTCAGGCAATTGGCAGTAGCCGACAGAATAGGGCTTTCAACCGCGCAAGATAGGCTGCGGCTCGAAAATATCCGAGGGGGGCGTGTGCTGAAAACGCCTGGCCCTCGGAAAGGCATTTCTCGAAACAGCCGGGCCACGGAATGGTTTGGCCGAAACGACCTACTGACGAGCAGCGATCGCCGCCGCCGCGCCAACCATGAACGCGCCGGCGGTGCGGTTCAGCACCTTGAGCGCGCGCGGCGACTTCAGGAACCAGCGTGCCTTGGCGGCGAGCGCCAGGTAGGGCACCAGCACGACGAACAGGACGACGACCGTCAGCGCGACGAGAATGCCGTAATCGGCAAGCGTGATCGTCTTCAGGTCGACGATGGTCGGCGTGATGGCGAGGTAGAAGATCATGGTCTTTGGATTGCCGAGCGTCACGGTGAGGCCGGCGGCGAAGCTCGACGGCAATCCGCCCTTGCCCTTCCTGGCTTCGATGGTTTCGGGTGTGATACCGGCGGTCCAGAAGCGCCAGCCGAGGAAAGCGAGATAGGCGACGCCGGCCCATTTGATCGCCAGGAAAACCATGCCGAACTCCTGCGCCACGAAGGCGAGGCCGAGCACCACGGCGGTCAGATAGATGAGGTCGCCGAGCATCAGGCCGAAGGACATGGCGAGCGAAGAGCGAAAGCCCGAGCCGAGCGCACGCGCGACCAGGGCGGTGATGCCGGGGCCGGGAATGGCGGCGGCGATGCCGAGAGCGGCGCTGTAGGCAAGGAACCCGGTGAGGGTCATGGTGTCGGCGTCCAAGGGCGAGTATGCCCTTGTCGCACGAGGCGGGCTCCGGGAGAACGCCCTGCGCGCGGGATTCGCTTACACCAGACGGCAATGGTCCGGCCGCAAGGACGGGTCAGGATCGGCCGCCGCTATAAGTCACGCGCCAGATCGTGCCGTTGCCGTCTTCGCTCACGATCAACGATCCGTCGCCGGCCACCGCCACGCCCACGGGCCGGCCCCAGACCTCGCCATTGGAGGCGACGAAGCCGGTCATGAAATCCTCATATTCCCCGGTCGGCTTGCCGTCCTTGAACAGGAGGCGGACGATCTTGTAGCCGGTCCTGTTGCCGCGGTTCCAGGAGCCGTGCAGGGTCACGAAGGCATCGCCTCGATACTCCGGCGGAAAGCTTTTGCCATCATAGAACGCGATGTTGAGCGGCGCCGAATGCGCCTGCATCAGCACGTCGGGAATATCAGCCTTGCCGGCGAGGTCGGGGCGCTCGCCCTTGTGGCGCGGGTCCTCATTGTTGCCGATGTAATACCAGGGCCAGCCATAGAAGGCGCCTTCCCTGACCGATGTCGCGTATTCGGCCGGCACATTGTCGCCGAGTGCGTCGCGTTCGTTGACGACGCACCACGGCGCGCCGGTTGCCGGCTGCACGGTCATGCCCGAACAGTTACGCAGCCCGGTGGCGACGACGCGGCCGTTCTTGCCGTCGGGGTCGAAGGCTCGCACCTCGGCCCGGCCCGCTTCGGAACCCCAACTGGCGCCGAGCGGCTTCGACTTGCCCCAGGCATCGAGCCCGCCTCTGGGTCTTTTGCCCATATCCTCGGCGACATTCGAGCCGGAGCCGACGGAGAGGTAAAGTGTCTTGCCGTCGGGCGAGAAGGCGATGTCGCGCGTCCAGTGGTGATTCGCCGGAATGTTGTCGACGATGGTTTGCGGGTCACCCGAGGCCTTCAGGTCGCCATTGCGATAGGCAAAGCGCACGATGCTGTCGCTGTTGGCGACATAGACCCATTGCGGGTCGTTGCCCAAGGGATAGAAGGCAATGCCATAGGGCTGGTTGAGGCCGCCGGCGAAGATGCCGTTTTCGGCGGGTTTCGCGCTGTCCTTCGTCAGGCGATAGACGCGGATCTGGTTGGCTTCGCTGTCGGCGACGAACAGGTCGCCGTTCGGCGCGACGCGCACGACGCGCGGATTGTCGATCCCCGAGGCGATCAGCTCGGCCGAAAACCCGGACGGCAGGCGTGGCTTCGCATTCGCCGGCATGTCGACAATGCCTGCGCCGTTCGAGGCGGATTTGGTGGCATAGGGTTTAGGCAGGTCTTCCGGCTTGATCAGCCGGCGTACACCGGGCCTGTCCGCCCGCCAGTCGCCGAAAGCCGCCGCGCCTTTGAGCGCAGGCTGATCGGCCTGCTGGGCGAGAGCCGCGGTCGTGAGAAACAGTGCGGACATCGCCAGTCCGGCCAATCGCATCATTTCCTCCACTCGATCGTGAAGGAAATTAACGATCGGTCTGTCCCTGGGTTCCGTCACGCACGATGGTTCGAAGCAAACGTCAGGAATCAGGTCCCGGCAGCGTAAAAATCGTCATCCAGGCGTTTTTCCAGGGCAACGAGATCGGCGGGCAACGGCAGGCCCATGGCGCGCATTTCGCGCAGTTTTTCGCGCAGCTGTTCCTGAATTTCGTGCTGGTCCTCCGGCTGGTTGACCATCTCTTCGAGCAGCAGACTGATCTGGGCCTTGAATGATTCCAGCGCCATTCTTTTTCTCCTTTGCGGCCTGTCTCGATTTTAGGACCTTAGCGCAGCATGCGGGAAATCAGCTGCGCCGTGTAATCCACCATCGGCACGATGCGGGCATAGTTGAGCCGGGTCGGGCCGATGACGCCGAGGGCGCCGACGACGCGCGCGTCCTTGTCGCGATAGGGCGCCACCACCAGCGATGAGCCCGACAGCGAAAACAGCTTGTTTTCCGAACCGATGAAGATGCGCACGCCCGATCCCTCCTCGGCGAGGTCGAGCAGCTGGATCAGCCCGTCCTGCGTCTCCATGTCCTCGAACAGGTGGCGCAGCAATTCGATGTCGGCCTGGGCGGTGACGTTTTCGAGCAGATTGGCGCGGCCGCGCACGATGAGCCGCGCCGGCAGGCCGCTTTCGGCGCCCGCCCACACCGCCAGTCCCTTCTCGACGAGGTCCTGCGACAGCGTGTCGAGCGCCGCCCTCGTCTCTTCCTTGATGCGGGCGATCTCGGTGCGCGCCTCGGCCAAAGTGCGGCCGCGAATATGCGCATTGAGGAAATTCGAGGCCTCGTGCAGTTGCGAGACCGTGATGCCGGCCGGCAGGTCGACGACGCGGTTTTCGACATCGCCGTTCTGCGACACCAGCACGGCCAGCGCCTTGGTCGGCTCCAGCTGGATGAATTCGATATGCTTCAGCGCCACCTCGTTCTTGGCGGCCAGCACCAGGCCGGCGCCGCGCGACATGCCCGACAGCATCTGGCTGGCCTCGGTCAGCATGTGCTCCAGCGTCGCGCCCGAGCCGGAGGCCCGCACCTGCGCCTCGATGGTGCGGCGCTCCTCGTCGGAGAGGTCGCCGAGCTCCATGAACGCGTCGACGAAGAAGCGCAGGCCGGCCTGCGTCGGCAGACGCCCGGCCGAAATGTGCGGCGCGTAGATCAGCCCGAGATGCTCGAGGTCGCTCATCACGTTGCGGATGGTGGCCGGCGACAGCGAGGACGGCAGGATGCGCGACAGGCTGCGCGAGCCCACGGGTTCGCCATCCCTGAGGTAGGAATCGACGATGCGCCGGAAGATGTCGCGCGAGCGCATGTCGAGCGATTGAAGCGCGGGCGACCGCGACGCGGGATCGACTGCCTTGGTCATTGCGGCCAAAAAACCTCCGGCTCAAGGATATAGACTTCCGTTACCCGCGCGCAACCCGGTGTCTGTGTCAGATCACCCGGTGTCTGTGCCAGATCACCCGGTGCCGGATCGCTCGGCCATTTTCCTTTGCGCCATGGGCTTGGTGGGGCTACAAGCCGGCCACGATTCCGAAAAATGACTGGAAAGAAGCCTGAATGCGCCCCTCCAAACGCCAATTCGACGAAATGCGCGCCATCTCCTTCGAGCGCGGCGTCTCCAAGCATGCCGAAGGCTCGTGCCTGGTGAAATTCGGCGACACGCATGTCCTGTGCACCGCGAGCCTCGAGGAAAAGGTGCCGGGCTGGATGCGCAATTCCGGCAAGGGCTGGGTCACGGCCGAATACGGCATGCTGCCGCGCTCGACCGGCGAGCGCATGCGTCGCGAGGCTTCCGCCGGCAAGCAAGGCGGCCGCACGCTGGAAATTCAGCGCCTCATCGGCCGTTCCCTGCGCGCCGTGGTCGACCTGCAGGCGCTGGGCGAACAGCAGATCACCGTCGACTGCGACGTCATCCAGGCCGATGGCGGCACCCGCACCGCTTCGATCACCGGCGGCTGGGTGGCGCTCCATGACTGCCTGCGCTGGATGGAAGCGCGGCAGATGGCCAGCGTTTCGAAGGTGCTGAAGGATCATGTCGCCGCGATTTCCTGCGGCATCCATGACGGCCAGCCGGTCATCGATCTCGACTATATCGAGGATTCCTCGGCCGGCACCGACGCCAATTTCGTCATGACGGGCAAGGGCGGCATCGTCGAGATCCAGGGCACCGCCGAGGGCGAGCCCTTTTCCGAAGCGCAGTTCGCGGACTTGATGGGATTGGCCAAGAAGGGCATTTCCCGGTTGGTCAGCCTGCAGCAGATGGCGGTGGCGTAGGATTTTGATGCCGAGCCTGGGCGCCCCCCTCTGTCCTGCCGGCCATCTCCCCCACGAGGGGGGAGATTGGCAGTTTGGCTGGCCGTGCCTGCCCTTCAACGTTGAAAAGTGGCGAAAGCGACTGATACAGCCAATCTCCCCCCTCGTGGGGGAGATGCCCGGCAGGGCAGAGGGGGGCGCCTCGTGACACCTTCCGCAATCCTGGAATCGGCCCTCTACGTCACCGACCTGCCTGCCGCCGAGCGCTTCTACACCGACATCCTCGGCCTCATCCTCCTCGGCAAGGTCGAAGGCCGCCACCTCTTCTTCCGCTGCGGCCAAGGCGTCCTGCTCATCTTCAACGCTGAGGCGACCAAAATTCCGCACGGCCCGGACGCGAAGCTGAAAGTACCGCCGCACGGCGCGGTTGGCGAAGGCCATCTGTGCTTTGCCGCAACCGCCGCTGAAATCGACGGCTGGAAAGCCCATCTTCAAGCGAAGAAAATCGCCATCGAAAGCGAATTCGAATGGCCGCAAGGTGGCCGTTCGATCTATATACGCGACCCCTCGGGCAATTCGATCGAGTTCGCCGAGCCGAGAATCTGGGGCCTTTGATGCATTCACTCCATGGCAAGAAGATCGTCGTCGCCAGCCACAATGAAGGCAAGCTGCGCGAATTCGCCGACCTGATGGGTCCGTTCGGCTTCGAGGCGAAGTCGGCCAAGGAGTATGGCCTGCCCGAACCGGACGAGACCGGCACCACCTTCGAGGAAAACGCCTACATCAAGGCCTTCGCGGCCGCGAAGGCGACCGGCCTGCCGGCGCTGTCGGACGATTCCGGCCTCTGCGTCGACGCGCTCGATGGCGCGCCAGGCGTCTATACCGCCAACTGGGCCGAGACGCCGGAAGGATCGCGCGATTTCGCCATGGCCATGCAGCGCACCGAAGTGGCGCTGCAGGAAGTCGGCGCGGCCACGCCCGAACGGCGCACGGGCCGCTTCGTCGCCGTCATCTGCCTCGCTTTTCCCGACGGCGAGGCCGAATATTATCGCGGCGAGGCCGAGGGCGCTCTGGTCTGGCCGCCGCGCGGCGAACTCGGCTTCGGCTACGATCCGGTATTCCTCCCCAATGGCTTCGACAAAACCTTCGGCGAGATGAATGCGGAGGAAAAGCACGGCTGGAAGCCAGGCCAGGCGACGGCGCTGTCGCATCGCGCCCGCGCCTTCCAGAAATTCGCGCGCGCTCGGCTTGGTTCGGAATGATCGGGTCCAGCACCACCATGGCGCTCGACCGCAGTCCCGGCTTCGGCGTCTACGTGCATTGGCCGTTCTGCGCGGCCAAGTGCCCCTATTGCGACTTCAACAGCCATGTCCGCCACCAGCCGGTCGACCAGGAGCGCTTTGCCGCCGCCTTCGAGGCTGAGCTTGCGACGATGCGCCAGCGCACCGGGCCGCGCGAAGTGACCAGCATCTTCCTCGGCGGTGGCACGCCGTCGCTGATGAAGCCAGAAACCGTGGCCAGGGTTCTGGACGCGGTGGCCAAGAACTGGACGGTGCCTGACGGTATCGAGGTGACGCTCGAGGCCAACCCGTCCTCGGTCGAGGCGGAGCGGTTTCGTGGTTACCGGATCGCGGGGGTCAACCGCGTCTCGCTCGGCGTGCAGGCCCTGAACGACAAGGATCTGCGCTTCCTCGGCCGGCTGCACAATGTCGAGGAAGCCCTGCACGCCATCGGGCTCGCGCGCGAAATCTTTCCGCGCCTGTCCTTCGACCTGATCTATGCGCGCCCGGGACAGACGCCCGAGGATTGGCAGGCGGAACTCGAACAGGCGATCGGCCATGCCGCCGACCATCTGTCGCTCTACCAGCTGACCATCGAGGAAGGCACGCCTTTCCATGCGCTGCACGCGGCGAAGAAATTCACCATTCCCGACAACGACCACGCCGCCGACCTCTATGCGTTGACGCAGGAGATCACGTCGGCGCATGGATTGCCGGCTTATGAGATTTCCAATCACGCGCGGCCAGGCGCCGAGAGCCGGCACAATCTGACCTACTGGCGCTACGGCGAATATGTCGGCGTCGGCCCCGGCGCGCATGGCCGCTTCGTCGAGAACGGCCATCGGGTGGTGACGATTGCTGAGAGAATGCCGGAAACCTGGGCCAACCTGGTCGAGGCCAAGGGCCATGGCATAACCGGCGGCGAGCTCCTGACTCGCTCCGAAGAGGCCGACGAATTCCTGCTGATGGGGCTCAGGCTCGCCGAAGGCATCGACCTCACCCGCTACGAAGCGTTTTCCGGGCGCGGCCTGTCGAGCGCGCGGCTGTCGGTGCTGCAAGGCGAGGGGCTGGTGGCGCCGATCGGCAACACGCGGCTGCGCGCCACGCCCGCCGGCATGATCGTGCTCGACGCCGTGGTGGCCGATCTGGCGCGCTGAGCATGATCCCGAAAAGTGGGACCCGGTTTTCGGACAAGATCATGCTCACACGGAAGCAGCACTCGTTGAAAAAGATCCTCTTCGTCTGCAGCCAGAACCGCTTGCGCAGCCCGACCGCCGAGCAGGTGTTTTCCACCCGCCGCGACATCGAGGTCGAATCGGCCGGCACCAATCACGATGCCGACAATCCGCTGACGCCTGAACTGGTGGCATGGGCCGACATCATCTTCGTGATGGAGAAGACGCACCGCAGCAAGCTGCAGAAGAAATTCAAGGCCAGCCTGAAGGCGGCCAAGGTGATCTGCCTCGATATCCCTGACGACTACGAATTCATGGACCCTGAGCTGATTGACCTCCTCAAGGCAAAGGTCTCGCGATATCTCGTCTGACACCATGCTTTCTCTATCGCAAGGCGACACGAAAATCACCCGGCGCTCAGTTGGTATCTAGCCAGACCGGCTTTTATTTGCTGATATACCCACGGCGTACTTTGGGGGAAATAAATGGCTGACGATGTCGACGAATTCTTTGATGATTTTGACCATTACGCAAATGAAGTGAGCGCTGCTCGCCATCAAGATTTTGCGAGGATATTAAAGCAGTGGTTTCAGACTTTGGAGCATGCCCCTGAGCCTCTCCGGTCCCGATTAGCTTGGCTTCGTGAGTATCTGCCCGCTGGTCAGTTGGAAAAGGAGGTCATTGTCCAAGGCCGGGGGATGGTCGGATCGGGCAAACTGAATTGGCCAGATGACTTGGAATATAGGCTCTCTGGCCAATTACAATTGCTGGATGCCCTTACTGAAAAGGAGGATAGTGCCTGGCAATTCGCGTTCGGCTTCTTCCCAGGCGGCGGAAACAATATCAACGCCACTTTAAACCAGTTGGTGGAGCATTTTTTTCAACCTCACGTCCGTGAACTCAGGCGTTATCTTGTAAAGAATGCCGAGAAACCAATAACGAGACCGGAGGCCGTTCCTGCCTCAGATCGTCTCGTTCGGCTTGATCACAACCAGCCGGAGTATTTGGCAACGATCGATGCCATTGCGGTTGCTGAAAGTGCTGCGGTCGCATCCAACGAAATTCTACCTGAGGACAGGGAACGGATCAAATTTGAGCTTGATGCCGGCATATTGTTACTGAAGGCCTCTTCAGCCCGCATTGATGCCATAGAAGCCGTACTCATCCGTGCTCTTCGTTGGTTGTCCTCGAACTTCGCAGGGGCCGCGCTCGGAATCGCAGCCGAACACGCACTTCAGGTCGTTTTGAAGTTAATCGGCGGCTAAGCGTCGTGTTTGTGGCGGTGCTTTCCGCGCTCTTTCTCGGCGTGCGCCTCGCCGTTCCGGACTGGCTTTGCGCTGTCCTTGTCGCGGCGGGTGCGGTGCTGGTCGCCTATCGGGGATAGCGGCACGCCGTGGCGCGCGCTCTTGGTTTCAAGACGGGTGATGAAGATGTCGAAGCGATTGGGCATCGTCCGGTCAGTGCTCCGTCGTGCTGTCGGGTTTGTTCTCGGAAAGTCTTGTGTTGCTGGGCAAAGCGACCGCGGCCGGCTCTCTGGCCGGTCCGATCTTGGCGGGCGGCCGCTTGTCCCGGCGCGAGGTCCGATCGTGGTCGGCATAATAGGGCGCGAACGCGTCCTGTATCGTCAGGCTGTCCATCCTGTCCTCCCAAGGGAATCAGGGGCTAAATCTGCCAAAACCGGTTTCGTTCCCCACTGTGGCGAAGGAATGGCGGCCACCTTACATCGGCGTGAGTTTTGCAAGCCGGCGCCAGCCATGCCAAACAAGTTTTGGCAGGCCAAACAAGTTTTGGCAGGCCAAACAGGATTTGGCAGGCCAAACAGGCTTGAACGGAGACGGCATCGGTGACTGGCGAGACGGGCAAGCGCAGCTATGTGGTCGGGCAGACCGAAATCGCGGCCCGCCCGCTCGATCCGGCGCTTTATCTGGTGGCGACGCCGATCGGCAATCTGGCCGACATCACGCTGCGCGCGCTGGAGACGCTCGCCGCCGCGGACATCGTCGCCTGCGAGGACACGCGCGTGTCGCGGGTGCTGCTCGACCGCTACGGCATTCGCCGACGCACCACGGCCTATCACGAGCATAATGCCGGCGAGGCGGGGCCGAAGTTGATCGCGGCACTTGCGGCAGGCCAGAGCGTGGCGCTGATTTCCGATGCCGGCACGCCGCTGGTTTCCGATCCCGGCTACCGGCTGGTCGGCGAGGCGCTCGACCAGGGCATTCGCGTCGTGCCGATTCCCGGCCCGTCGGCGCCGCTTGCCGCGCTGACGGCGTCGGGCCTGCCGTCCGACGCCTTCCTGTTCGCCGGCTTTTTGCCGGTCAAGGTTGGTCAGAGGCTGTCGCGGCTGGAGGCGCTGAGGGCGGTCCCGGCGACGCTGATATTCTTCGAATCGCCGCGCCGGCTGGCTGAATCGCTCGGCGCCATGGTCCAGGCGCTGGGCGGCGAGCGCAAAGCCGCCATCGGCCGGGAACTGACCAAGACTTTCGAGGAAATCCGCACCGGCACGCTGCGGGCGCTTGCCGATCATTACGCGGCGGCGGACACGCCGAAGGGCGAGATCGTCGTCTGCATCGGTCCCGCCGAGGCGAAGGCCGACGAACCGGAAGACATCGACCGCCTGCTTTTGTCGCTGGCGGCGGAGATGCCGGCCTCCAAGGCGGCGGCGGAAGCCGCGAAAATGACCGGCGGCCAGAAGCAGGCGCTCTACCGGCGGCTTCTCGAACTTAGAGAAAGCGGCGATGGCTGAACGCCCGAGCGCCAGCCGTCAAAAGGCCTACCGGCGCGGCCATCGCGGCGAATGGCTGGCGGCGGCCGCGCTGATGCTGAAAGGCTACCGGATCCTGGCGCGCCGCCATCGCACCCGCTTCGGCGAGATCGATCTGATCGCCCGGCGCGGCGATCTGGTGCTGTTCGTCGAGGTCAAGGCGCGCCGCACGCTGATCGAGGCCATGGAGGCGATCGGCCACGAATCGGAGCGCCGCATCGAGGGCGCGGCCGACATCTGGCTGTCGCGCCAGCCGGACTATGGCAGGCTGTCGATGCGCTTCGACATGGTCGCAGTGCTGCCCTGGCGCTGGCCGGTGCATGTCCCGAATGCGTTTTATGGACGGAATTGAAGGACAGCCACTCCTTGTTTCGTCATCCACGGGCGGAGCAGGAGCGCAGCTCCGTCGCGCAGACCCGAGGATCCATGCCGCGACCTCTGAGCGCCGCTACCGTGCAGGAAATAAAAGACTTTTCGCCGGATATGGCGAGCTTGGCGGCGGCTATTCTCGATCGCAGAGCCCTTCGATCCACGTCACGGCATGGATCCTCGGGTCTGCGCTGCGTCGCTTCGCTCCTTGCTCCGCCCGTGGATGACGAAGTGGAGGAGGTCGCGGACCGCCCCTTACCCCCAGATCATCAGCGCCACCAGCCCGACGACGCCCACCACCAGCCGCCACCAGCCGAACAGCGAGTAGCCGTTGCGCGAGACGTAATCGAGCAGGAGGCGCACCACGAACAGCGCCGTGACGAAGGCGGCGACGAAGCCGATGGCGATGACCGGCAGGTCGGCCGAGGTCAGCACGTTGCGGTTCTTGAACAGGTCGAAGGCGAAGGCGCCGACCATGGTCGGGATGGCAAGGAAGAAGGAAAATTCCGCCGCCGCCCGCTTGTCGACGCCCAGAAGCAGCGCGCCGACGATGGTCGAACCCGAGCGCGAGGTGCCGGGGATCAGCGACAGGCACTGGAACAGCCCGATCTGCAGGTAAAGCCTGGTCGGAAACCGCTCGACGTCGCGATAGACCGGTTTGAGATTCATGCGGTCGACGACCAGCAGCACCACGCCGCCGATGATCAGCATGATGCAGATCAGTCGTGGCGATTCGAACAGCACCGTCTTGATGAAATCGTGCGCCAGCGCGCCGATGATCGCCGCCGGCAGGAAGGCGATGAGGATGCCGATGACGAAATGCCGCGTCAGCCGGTCATGCGGCAGGTCGAGCAGCATCTGCCACAGGCGGCGGAAATAGACGCTGAGGATCGCCAGGATGGCGCCGAGCTGGATCAGGATCTCGAAGGCCTTGCCGGTCGACTGGAAGCCGAGGAAATGGCCGGCGAGCAGGATATGGCCGGTCGAGGATACCGGTATGAATTCGGTCAACCCCTCCAGCAGGCCGAGCAGCAGGGCTTCGACGATGGTCTGGCTTTCCATTTCTACCTCGGCATTGGCGTGATGGCTAACGGAATGGCTTGCTTGTCATGGCGCCGAAGTGCCCCTATAGGTCGCAACACCCCTGACGGCCCGCAAACCGGGCGGCCAAGACTTACCGGTGCGCCCGGCGATTCGCCAGTCCACACTCGTGCGCTTTATCATCGCGGAACCATGCTGACGCTTTTCCACCATCCCATGTTCGCCACCTGCCGCTTCGTCCGCCTCGCCTTTGGCGAGTATGGCGAGGAGCTGGCGCTGATCGAGGAAAAGCCGTGGACGCGGCGCAAGGAGTTCCTGGCGCTGAACCCGGCCGGCACGCTGCCGATCCTGCTGGCCGAGGGCGACGTGCCGATCATCGGCGCGACGGTCATCTCGGAATATCTCGACGAGACGCGCGGTGTGCTGAAGCGCGACAAGCGGCTGTTCGCCGAGGATCCGATGCAGCGCGCCGAAATCCGCCGGCTGATCGACTGGTATCTCAACAAGGCCGAAAGCGAGGTCACCCGCCACCTGGTGCGCGAGCGCGTGCTGAAGCCGGTGATGCCGGAAACCGCGGGCGGCGGCTCGCCCGATTCAGGCGCCATCCGCGCCGCGCGCGCCAACATCCGCCAGCACATGAAATACACC
>NZ_RZSJ01000122.1:0-12493 GCF_003998025.1 Mesorhizobium sp. M8A.F.Ca.ET.021.01.1.1 | reverse complement strand
CTTGCGGTGAAGGCCGGCGCCGACGTCGTCGTCGTCGACGGCATGCAGGGCGGCACGGCGGCGACGCAGGAAGTCTTCATCGAAAATGTCGGCCAGCCGACGCTCGCCTGTATCCGGCCGGCGGTGCAGGCACTGCAGGATCTCGGCATGCACCGCAAGGTGCAGCTGATCGTCTCCGGCGGCATCCGCAACGGCGCCGATGTCGCCAAGGCGATGGCGCTTGGCGTCGACGCGGTGTCGATCGGCACCGCAGCGCTCGTCGCGCTCGGCGACAATGATCCCCGCTGGGAGGCGGAGTATAACGAACTCGGCACCACGTCAGGCGCCTATGACGACTGGCATGAGGGCAAGGACCCTGCCGGCATCACCACGCAGGACCCGGAACTGATGAAGCGTGTCGACCCCGTGGCCGCCGGCCGCCGGTTGGCGAACTATCTCAAGGTGATGACGCTGGAGGCGCAGACCATCGCCCGCGCCTGCGGCAAGAACAGCCTGCACAATCTCGAACCCGAGGACCTCGTCGCATTGACGATCGAGGCAGCCGCCATGGCCGGCGTGCCGCTGGCCGGCACCAACTGGATACCGGGGAAGAACGGCTTCTAACACACACCCGAAATACCATAAGCGAGGAACTATAATGGGGAACGATCTCGCCGCTTTCGCCAAAAAGAACGGCGTCAAATATTTCATGATTTCCTACACTGACCTGTTCAGTGGCCAGCGTGCCAAGCTGGTGCCGGCGCAGGCGATCGCCGATATGCAGAAGGATGGTGCCGGCTTTGCCGGGTTCGCCACCTGGCTCGATCTGACGCCGGCGCATCCCGACATGCTGGCGGTGCCGGATCCGGACTCGGTCATCCAATTGCCGTGGAAACCGGAAGTCGCCTGGGTCGCGGCCAACTGCATCATGGACGACAAGGAGGTCGACCAGGCGCCACGCAACACGCTGAAGCGGCTGATCGCCGAGGCTGCCGCCGACGGCATGCATGTCAAGACCGGCGTCGAAGCCGAGTTCTTCCTGATCTCGCCGGACGGCAAGGCGATCTCCGACGAATACGACACGGCATCGAAGCCTTGCTACGACCAGCAAGCCATCATGCGCCGTTACGATGTCATCGCCGAGATCTGCGACCACATGCTGGCGCTCGGCTGGGGCGCCTACCAGAACGACCACGAGGACGCCAACGGCCAGTTCGAGATGAACTGGGCCTTCGACGACGCGCTGCCGACCGCCGACAAGCATTCCTTCTTCAAGTTCATGGTCAAGTCGATCGCGGAAAAGCATGGCCTGCGCGCCACCTTCATGCCCAAGCCCTTCCAGGGTCTGACCGGCAATGGCTGCCACGCCCATATCTCGGTCTGGGACAAATCAGGCAAGACCAATGTCTTCGCCGACAATTCAATGGAGCTTGGCCTGTCGGCCAAGGGCAAGAACTTCCTCGGCGGCATCATGAAGCACGCCTCCGCACTCGCCGCGATCACCAACCCGACGGTCAATTCCTATAAGCGCATCAACGCGCCGCGCACCATTTCGGGTGCGACCTGGGCGCCGAACACGGTGACCTGGACCGGCAACAACCGCACCCACATGGTGCGCGTGCCCGGCCCTGGACGTTTCGAATTGCGCCTGCCGGATGGCGCGGCCAACCCCTATCTCCTGCAGGCGGTGATCATCGCCGCCGGCCTCGACGGCATCCGTTCGAAGGCCGATCCGGGCAAGCGCTACGACATCGACATGTACCAGCACGGCCACACGGTGAAGGGCGCGCCGAAACTGCCGCTCAACCTGCTCGACGCCTTGCGCGAGTTCGACAAGGACAAATCGCTCAAGGCGGCGCTGGGTGAGGAATTCTCGTCGGCATATCTAAAGCTGAAGCACCAGGAATGGAATTCCTATGCTTCGCACTTCACGCAATGGGAGCGCGACCACACGCTGGACATTTGATCGTCCTGGCGGTGCGAGCGACCTCGGAATGAACTGATGAAATACTCGATCTTCTCGCTCGCGCGCGCCGCTCTTTCCGGCCACAAAAACTGGCAACGCACCTGGCGCGACGCTGCGCCGAAGGACCGCTACGACGTGGTGATCATCGGCGGCGGCGGCCATGGGCTCGCCACCGCCTGGTTCCTGGCCAGCGAGTTCGGCATCAAGAATGTCGCGGTGCTGGAAAAGGGCTGGATCGGCTCCGGCAATGCCGGTCGCAACACGACCATCATCCGCTCCAATTACGGCCTGCCCGGCAACACCGGCTTCTACGAATTGTCGATGAAGCTGTGGGAGCGGATGGAGCAGGACCTCAACTACAACGCGATGGTCAGCCAGCGCGGCGTTCTCAATCTCTATCATTCCGACGCACAGCGCGATGCCTATGCGCGGCGCGGCAACACCATGCGCATCAACGGCATCGATGCCGAACTGCTCGACCAGCCGGCGCTGAAGAAGATGCTGCCGTTCCTGAACTTCGACCATGCGCGCTTCCCGGTGCAAGGCGGGCTGCTGCAACGGCGCGGCGGCACGGCGCGCCACGATGCGGTGGCCTGGGGCTACGCCCACGCTGCCAGTGAACTTGGCGTCGACATCATCCAGAATTGCGAAGTCACCGGCTTTGTCAGGGACGCGAACGGCAAGGTGACCGGCGTCGAGACCTCGCGCGGCAGGATCGGCGCCGGAAAGGTCGGCATGGCGGTTGCCGGCTCTTCCTCGCGCGTCGCTGATATGGTGGGCCTGCGCCTGCCTATCGAAAGCCATGTGCTGCAGGCCTTCGTCTCCGAGGCGATCAAGCCGCTCATCCCCGGCGTCATGACGTTTGGCGCCGGACATTTCTATGTCAGCCAGTCCGACAAGGGCGGCCTCGTCTTCGGCGGCGACATCGACGGCTACAATTCCTACGCCCAGCGCGGCAATCTGCCTGTGATGGAGGATGTCTGCGAGGGCGGCATGGCGATCATCCCGATGATCGGCCGCGTGCGGCTGTTGCGCCAGTGGGGCGGCATCATGGACATGTCGATGGACGGCTCGCCGATCATCGACAAGACACCGGTCGACGGGCTCTATCTCAATGCCGGCTGGTGCTATGGCGGCTTCAAGGCGACACCCGGCTCGGGCCTTGTCTTCGCCCATCTGATCGCGCGCGATGAATCGCACAAGGAGGCCGCGCGCTTCCGCCTCGACCGGTTCCGGACCGGTGCGGTGATCGACGAAAAGGGCCAGGGCGCCCAACCGAACCTGCACTGAAGGCGGCTGGAACCATGCGGATTACCTGTCCCTTCTGCGGCGAACGCGAACTCGGCGAATTCACCTATCTCGGCGACGCCAAGCCGGTGCGGCCGGCCGCCGACGCCGGCGAGGACGCCGTCTATGACTATGTCTATCTGCGCGACAATATCGCCGGCGTGATGGACGAGAACTGGTATCACGGCGGCGGCTGCCGGGCCTGGCTGAAGGTCACCCGCAACACGCTGACGCACGAGATTTCCGGGGTAGAGGCTGCTGCCGGCGCTGGCGCGAGGCAGGTGGCGAAATGAGGAATTTTGCTAACGTCGGCGCCCTTCGCCATGAAATGAGAGGCCGGACACCATGACCTCTCATCGCCTCTCTTCCGGCGGCCTGATCGACCGCTCGGCGCCGCTGAACTTTCGCTTCGACGGCAAGAGCTACTCCGGTTTCAAAGGCGACACGCTTGCCTCGGCATTGGTTGCCAACGGCGTCAAGCTGGTCGGCCGCTCGTTCAAGTATCACCGCCCGCGCGGCATCCTGACGGCGGGGTCGGAAGAGCCCAACGCGTTGATCGAACTGCGCAGCGGCGCGCGGCGCGAGCCGAACACCAAGGCGACGACGGCCGAACTCTATGAAGGTCTTGAGGCCGCCAGCCAAAACCGCTGGCCGTCGCTCAATTTCGACGTCATGTCGGTCAACCAGTTGTTCGCGCCGATCTTCGTCGCCGGCTTCTACTACAAGACCTTCATGTGGCCCGCGAAGTTCTGGGAAGCGATCTACGAGCCGGCGATCCGACGCGCTGCCGGCCTTGGCCGCGCGGCGGGCATCGCCGATCCGGACTACTACGACAAGGCGTGGGCGCATTGCGATGTGCTGATCGCCGGCTCGGGCCCGACCGGCCTCGCGGCCGCATTGGCCGCAGGCCGCACGGGTGCGCGCGTCATCCTGTGCGAGGAGGATTTTACCCCCGGCGGCCGCCTGATTGCCGATGGCGGCACGATCGACGGCACGTCGGCGGCCGAATGGCTTTCACGGACGCTGGCTGAACTTGGATCCCTGCCCGACGTGCGCATAATGACCCGCACGACGCTGTTCGGCGTCTATGACGGCGGCACCTATGGCGCGATCGAGCGCGTCAACGACCACGTGCCCTCGCCGCCCGAGCATCAGGTGCGGCAGCGTCTGTGGCGGATCGTGGCCAAGCGCTGCGTCGTCGCCGCAGGCGCGCTCGAACGGCCGATCGTCTTTGCCGGCAACGACGCGCCAGGCGTGATGATGGCGTCCGCCATGCGCAGCTATATCGCACGTTACGCGGCGGCCCCGGCCAAGCGCATGGCGCTGTTCACCAACAATGAGGATGGCTGGCGCACGGTCGAGACCGCACTCGGTGCCGGCTTGCAAGTGGCGGCCGTGATCGACGCGCGCGCGGAGATTTCGCCGGCGCATCGTTCGCTTGCCAGCAAGGGCGGCTTTCCCGTTCTGCATGGCTCCGTCAGCGGCATCGATGGCGGCAAGAATGGCGTGCGCAAGATTTCGGTCTCGCTCACCGGCGGCGCGCGTGCCGAAGTGGAAGCCGACGGACTTGCCGTGTCCGGCGGATGGAACCCGACCGTTGGGCTCACCTCCTACCATCGCGGCCGGCCGAAATGGCGCAACGACATCGCCGCCTTCGTGCCTGACGGCGCACCGCCCGGCATGGTCGCAGCGGGCGCCGCAAACGGTGCCTTCGGACTTGGCGCCTGCCTGCGCGAAGGTTTTGCGGCGGGCGTGACGGCGGCACGCGATGCCGGACATGGCAATGGGTCAGGCTCCACGCCGGTGGCCGATGACGAGGCCTTTTCGCTGACGCCGCTGTGGCATGTCGCAGGCAAGGGCAAAGCCTTCGTCGACCAGCAGCATGACGTCACCGCATCCGACATCGAGTTGGCGCAGCGTGAGGGTTTTGAATCGGTCGAGCACCTGAAGCGCTACACCACGCTTGGCATGGCGACCGACCAGGGCAAGACCTCGAATGTCGCCGGCCTCGCCATCATGGCGGCGGTCACGGGCAGATCCATTCCCGAGACGGGCACCACGATCTACCGGCCGCCTTACGTGCCGGTGGCCATCGGCGCCTTCGCCGGCCATCACCGCGACGAGACTTTTCACGCGACACGGCTGACGCCGTCGCATCACTGGGCCGCCGAGCAGGGTGCGATCTTCGTCGACACCGGTTTATGGAAACGGGCACAGTGGTATCCGCGCGCCGGCGAGAAGGACTGGCTGGAATCGGTGACCCGCGAGGTCAAGGCGGTGCGCGGCGGCGTCGGCTTCTGCGATGTCTCGACGCTGGGCAAGATCGACGTGCATGGCGCGGACGCCGGCGCCTTCCTCGACCGCGTCTACATCAACACCTTCTCCAATCTTGCCGTCGGCAAGGCGCGCTATGGGCTGATGCTGCGCGAGGACGGCATCGTCTATGATGACGGCACGACGTCGCGGCTGGCCGAGGACCACTATTTCCTGACCACCACGACGGCCAAGGCCGGGCTGGTGATGCAGCATCTCGAGTTCTGCCGGCAGGTGCTGTTTCCGGAACTCGATGTCCAGCTTACTTCGGTCTCCGACCAGTGGGCGCAGTTCTCCATTGCCGGACCCAAGACCCGCGATCTGTTGAAAGAGATCGTCGATCCTTCGGAAGACCTCTCCAACGAAGGTTTCCCTTTCATGGGCGCGCGCGAAGTCGCGTTGCGCGGCGGCGTCAAGGCGCGGCTGTTCCGCATCTCCTTCTCCGGCGAAATGGCGTTCGAGATTTCGGTGCCGGCACGCTACGGCGAGGCGATGGCCCGCAATCTGATGATTGCGGGCCATCCGTTCGGTGTGACGCCTTACGGCACCGAGGCGCTCGGCGTCATGCGCATCGAAAAGGGCCATGTCGCCGGACCGGAGCTCTCCGGCACGACAACCGCGGCCGATCTTGGCCTCGGCAAGATGATGTCGACCAAAAAGGATTTCATTGGCCGCGTCATGGCCGGACGCGAGGCGCTGATTGCAGCGGACCGGCAGGTGGTCGTTGGCATCAAGCCGACCGACAAGGCGCGACGGCTACGCTCCGGCGCGCACATCATTCCGAAGGGGCAGACGCCCGGGCCTGATAACGACCAGGGCTATGTCACCTCGGTCTTCTTCTCGCCGACATCAGACCACTGGATCGGGCTTGCCCTTGTCGAGCGCGGCCGTGAGCGTATCGGCGAGATCGTGCATGCGCACGATCCGTTGCGCGGCGAAGACTATGACGTCGAGATTTGCAATCCCGTCTTCTACGATCCGGATGGAGGGCGCCAGCGTGGCTGAGTTTTCCTGGGAGACCCGCAGCCCGCTTGATCGCGCACTCGTTGCCGGGCCTCATGGTGCGAGCGGCGATGCCGGCGTGTCGCTGACCGAGATCCGCAATCTCGACCTCGTCCAGGTAATGGCGCGGCGTGGCAAGGCGGCTGAGATGGCCGAGGCGGCCAAGGCTCGCTTTGGCGTTGCTGCTCCGGAAACGCCGAACGCGCTCGGCGCGGCGGATGCCACGTTGATCTGGTCGGGGCCGGATCAGTTCCTTGCCCTGTCGACAGGCGGCAAGCATTCGATCGAGGCCCTTGAGCCCGGCTTTACCGGCTCGGCCTCGCTTTCCGACCAGTCGCATGCGCGGGTGTTGATCAGCATCTCCGGCGCCAAGGCGCGGACCATGCTGGCCAAGCTGTCGTCGATCGACCTGCACCCCGATGTTTTTGGCGTAGGCGCGGCGGCAGCCACGTCGATGGACCACACCAGCGTCACACTGTGGCGCGGCGCGGATCGCGACGGACAGGCGGTGTTCAATCTGCTGGTGTTCGCGACCTTTGCCGAGAGCCTGTGGCACACCATTCTGGACTCGGCCGCGGAGTATGGCGTCGAGATCGGGCATTCCGAGGAATTGGCGTAGCGGCGACGCCCCCTTCCTTCCCCCCTTGTGGGGGAAGGTGGATCGGCGCGATAGCGCCGAGACGGATGAGGGGTGTTCCAGCGGAGTGAGACGTTTGCGTTCCCTGGAACACCCCTCATCCGACCTCGCTTCGCGAGGCCACCTTCTCCCACAAGGGGAGAAGGGAAGATCAGGCGGCGCCTTGCCAAAAGCGACCACCCTGCTATTCTCTCAGCGAAAATAATTTTACACACAGGCAAACTAGTTTCTCGAACCGCAAGCTGAGATGAGCCAGTCGCCCTACCCCGCTGTCACTGCCGGACCGCCAAGGCCAAGTCTCATCCTGAGGCCCGGCCAGATCGCGCTGCCGGCGGGGATGGAACGCTACACGATCCAGGGCAATGGCGCGGTGCTGATCGAGGTCGAGGCGGGCGATACGGTCACGGTGCGCAACGTCGAGGGTGGTCAGGCCTGCGAGTTGCTGGCCTGGGATAAGTCGGGCGTCACCGACCCCGGCATTCTCGGCGAGAAATCCAACAGCAATGCCGCCGGCATCAAGGCGTTGCTCGCAGAGGGCGATGACAGCATCGCATCGCTGCGCCGCGGCCTTGAGCGCCGGCAGGTACAACTCGATCAGCCCAGAGCGGTGCGCGTGTTCGGCGGCGCCACGCCGGCCGGCACCGAGCAGAGCTTTTCGGTCCAGCGCGACGGCGCGCTGCTGATCGCGGCGCCTGGCGGGCCTATGCTGGTCGACGGCCACAACACGGCGACGACGCTGACCGTGATCGTGCGCCGCGCCACCATCCGGCTGAAGACGAGAGGGCAGCTTGCCGATCCGCTCGCCGATCCGGTGCTCGATCTCAGGGTGCATTCGGCAACCGCCGAATCCTATTTCGTCAAGGCCGGCGACTATCTGCAGATCATCGATGTCGACGGCCGCCAGTGCACCGACTTCCAATGCTTCTCGGCGCGCAAGCTCGACAAGGGCCTCGACCATCCGCTCGACGTCACGACGACGCGCACGCTGATGGGCGCGAGCTATCCGATGCCCGGCCTGCATTCGAAATATTACGACCAGGACATGGAGCCGCTGGTCGAGGTGGTGCAGGACATGTGCGGCCGGCACGACGCCTTCGCGCTCGCCTGTGCGGCGAAGTATTACGACGACATCGGCTATCCCGGCCACACCAACTGCTCGGAGAATTTCAACCGCGCGCTCACCGGCAAGGGCGTCAATCCCCGCGCCGGCTGGATGGCGATCAACTTCTTCTTCAACACGGCGATTGACGCCCATGGCGTCATGGTGTCGGACGAGCCATGGTCGCGCGCCGGCGACTATGTCCTTCTCAGGGCGCTGACCGACATCGTCTGCGTTTCCTCAGCCTGTCCCGACGACACGACACCGGCCAATGGCTGGGACCTGACCGACATCCACGTGCGGACCTATTCCGGCCAGCACAAATTCTCGCGAGCGATCGCCAGACGCATGACGCCCGATTCGGAACCGAAAATGACCCGCGAGACAGCCTTTCACCAGAGCTTTGCCAAGCACACGCGCGACTTCGTCGAGTACAGGGGCTATTGGCTGGCCAATTCCTTCGCCAAAGAAGGGGCCATCGCCGAATACTGGGCCTGCCGGCAGGACGCGGTAATCATGGACCTGTCGCCGCTGCGCAAATTCGAGGTCACGGGCCCGGATGCCGAAGCGCTGCTGCAATACACGCTGACGCGCGACGTCAAGAAACTCGGCGTCGGCCAGGTCGTCTACTCCGCCATGTGCTACGAGCATGGCGGCATGATCGACGACGGCACGCTGCTCAGGCTCGGCAAGGACAATTTCCGCTGGGTCGGCGGCGACGACCTGTCCGGCGAATGGCTGCGCGAGACGGCGACAAAGCTCGGCCTCAACGTGCTGGTGCGCTCGTCCACCGACCAGATGCACAACATCGCTGTGCAAGGGCCAAAGAGCCGCGACATCCTGAAACAGGTGATCTGGACCTCGCCGCTGCAGCCCTCGATCGAGGAACTCGAATGGTTCCGCTTCGCCGTCGCCAGGATCGGTGGCGGCAATGGCATTCCCATCGTCGTCTCGCGCACCGGCTATACCGGCGAACTCGGCTACGAGGTCTGGTGCCATCCGCGCGACGCCGAAAAGGTGTTCGACGCCATCTGGGAAGCCGGCCAGCCGCACGGTCTGAAGCCGATGGGCCTGCAGGCACTCGACATGGTGCGCATCGAGGCCGGGCTGATCTTCGCCGGTTACGAATTTTCCGACCAGACCGATCCGTTCGAGGCCGGTATCGGCTTTACCGTGCCGCTGAAGAGCAAGACCGACGATTTCATCGGCCGCGAGGCGCTGATCCGGCGCAAGGACCATGCGCAGACCAAGCTGGTCGGCCTCGAGATCGACGCCAATGTCGCCGTCGGCCATGGCGACTGCGTCCATGTCGGCCGCGCCCAGATCGGCGTCGTCACCTCGGGCATGCGCTCGCCGGTGCTGAACAAGAACCTCGCGCTGGCGCGTCTCGACGTCACTCATGCCGCCATCGGCACGGAGGTCGAGATCGGCAAACTCGACGGCCATGCCAAGCGGCTGCCGGCCCGGGTCGTCGCCTTTGCCCACTACGATCCGCAAAAGACCAAACCACGCTCCTGACCTGCCCTTTTTGGGTTCGCAAAGCGCCCGCCGGCCACCCCGCCGGACGCTTTGTCATCAGCGCGCGCAAGCGTGATGTGCACGGTTTCACAAATCGCTTGACGTGACGGCGCGCCGGATCAATCTTCACTCTTAAGAAAAAAATACGACTGAGTGGAAACACTGCGGCCGGAACGGTCATTAGCCGGGGAGCAAGCTTCGCGTAGCCGAGGCATCGCTGGCGGGGAACATCGAAAAAGGGGAACTCATCGACATGAGCACGATAAGTACGGTCCTGGACCAGCCTGCCGAAAGCAAGCTGCTCAGGCATATCGACTGGCGCGGCGCCTTCTGGGTGGCGAGCGGCGTTCCGGCGCTGGTCCTGTTCTCGATCGGCGGCATTGCCGGCACGACGGGAAAGCTGGCCTTCCTGATCTGGACGGTGTCCATGATCATGGGCTTCCTGCAGTCCTTCACCTATGCCGAGATCGCCGGCCTGTTTCCGAACAAGTCCGGCGGCGCCTCGATCTACGGCGCCACGGCGTGGCTGCGCTATTCCAAGTTCATCGCGCCGCTGTCGGTGTGGTGCAACTGGTTCGCCTGGTCGCCGGTGCTGTCGCTCGGCTGCTCGATCGCGGCTGCCTATATCCTCAACGCGCTGGCGCCGGTGCCGATCTTCACCGACACCTCGCCCGAGGTGGTGGCCTACATCGCCGCGCATGCCGGAACGGTTCCCGCAGACGCCATCACCGCGGTGACCGCCGCCGCGACGCCGGCCATCCGTAACTGGACGCTGTGGAGCCACACGCTGGGCCCGGTCTCGTTCACGCTCAACGCCACTTTTTTCATCGGCGCGGTGCTGATGCTGATCATTTTCTCGATCCAGCATCGCGGCATCCTGGGCACCGCCAGCGTGCAGAAATATATCGGCCTGCTGGTCATCATCCCGATGCTGATTGTCGGCGTTGTGCCGATCTTCACCGGTCAGATCGACTGGGCGAACTTCTCGCCGCTGGTGCCGCTGGCGGCTGCCTACGCACCCGAGCCCGGCTCCTGGAACATCGCCGGCTGGACATTGGCGCTCGGCGGCATGTTCATCGCCGCCTGGTCGACCTATGGGTTTGAGACGGCCGTCTGCTACACGTCGGAGTTCAAGAACCCCGGCACCGATACGTTCAAGGCCATCTTCTATTCCGGCCTGCTCTGCATGCTTTTGTTCATCCTGGTGCCCTTCACCTTCCAGGGCGTGCTGGGCCTGAACGGCATGCTGGCAACGCCGATCGTCGACGGCTCAGGCGTGGCCGACGCGCTGGCCGGCATGGTCGGCGGCGGCAAGATTATCCACAGCCTGCTTGTCATGCTGATGATCCTGGCGCTGGTGCTGTGCATCATGACGGCGATGGCCGGCTCCTCGCGCACGCTCTACCAGGGCTCGGTCGACGGCTGGCTGCCGCGCTATCTCAGCCACGTCAACGAACACGGCGCGCCGACGCGGGCCATGTGGACTGACCTCTGCTTCAACCTGGCGGTTCTGGCGATCGCCTCGGCCGACGCGACGAGCTTCTTCTTCATCCTCGCCGTGTCGAACTGCGGCTACATCATCTTCAACTTCCTCAACCTCAATGCCGGCTGGATCCACCGCATCGACAACGGCCATATCGTACGGCCGTGGAAGGCGCCTAGCTGGCTCTTGGGGATCGGGGCGATCTTCGCCTATGTCAACGCCATCTTCATGGGCGCAGGCGCCAAGGTGTGGAACCCGATGGCCCTGTGGGCCGGCCTGATCACCGCGGCGCTGATCATCCCGGTGTTCTGCTTCCGCCACTACATCCAGGACAAGGGCAAATTCCCGGACCACATGCTGGCCGACCTCGGCATGGCGGGAGCCGACCTCTCGGTCAAGAAGGCGGGCATGCTGCCCTATCTGACGCTGGTCGCCGGCGTGGCGGTCATGCTCATCGCCAATTGGGTATTCGTCATCTGATGATCTGACCGCGGCCCAAGCCACTGCATCAAGGAAAACCGGCCGGTCGCAAATCGACCGGCCGGTTTTTTTCTTATTCCGCCGCCAAAGCCAATTGCGGCCGTTCGATGCCTTCGATCTCTCCTGGCTCAGGGGCCTGCTCGTCGGTCTTCACCTTCTTCGGCTCGCGGCCGAAGAAGAGCGCATAGC
The DNA here is from genome assembly GCF_003998025.1 of Mesorhizobium sp. M8A.F.Ca.ET.021.01.1.1. Classification (NCBI taxonomy): domain Bacteria; kingdom Pseudomonadati; phylum Pseudomonadota; class Alphaproteobacteria; order Hyphomicrobiales; family Phyllobacteriaceae; genus Mesorhizobium; species Mesorhizobium sp. M8A.F.Ca.ET.021.01.1.1. The sequence goes on along the minus strand of NZ_RZSJ01000122.1, from coordinate 540 downwards.
CCGCCGGCAGCACCAGGATGGTGAGCACGGTCGCGACCAGAATGCCGCCCATCATGGCATAGGCGAGCGGCCCCCAGAACACGGCGCGCGAGATCGGGATCAGTGCCAGCACCGCGGTCATCGCCGTCAGTACGATCGGCCTGAAGCGGCGCACCGCCGAGCCGATGATCGCTTCGGAACGGTCCATGCCCCTGGCGATGTCCTGGTCGATCTGGTCGACCAGGATGATCGAGTTGCGCATGATGATCCCGAGCAGCGCGATAACGCCGAGGATGGCGACGAAGCCGAATGGCGCGCCGCTGATCAGCAGAGCGGCGGCAGCACCGATGATGCCGAGCGGGCCCGTCGCCAGCACCAGCATCGCCTTGCCGAAGTTCTGCAGCTGGATCATCAGCAGCACGACGATGACGGCCAGCATGATCGGCGCCTTGGCGGCAATCGAAGCCTGGCTTTCAGCCGAATCCTCGGCCCCGCCCTGAATCTCGATCTTGTAACCGGGCGCCAGGCCGTCGCGCAGACCCTGCATGTCCTTGTACCTGT
>NZ_RZSJ01000121.1:0-12520 GCF_003998025.1 Mesorhizobium sp. M8A.F.Ca.ET.021.01.1.1 | reverse complement strand
CTTCATTGCCTCGCTGATGCCGCCGCAAAAGGCCGGATCCGGCTGGAAGATGTCGGCGGCCTTGAGCACGGCGAGGTCGCGAAAGGCATAGCGCGTCGCCTCGCTTTCGCCGGTGGCGATCGGAACGGCGCCGGCGGCGCGCACTTCGGCCATGCCCGGCTTGTCGTCGGCGATCACGGGCTCCTCGAACCAGGCGAGGTCGAGATCGCCGACGAGGTGGATGAAGCGCTTGGCTTCCGCCACGGTATAGGTTCCGTGGGCATCGACCATCAGATCGACATCGGGGCCGAGCGCCTGGCGTGCCGCGCGCACGCGAGCCGCGGAAATATGCGCGGCGCCATCCATGGCGCCCACCCGCATCTTCAGCGCCTTGAAGCCGCCCCTGGCGATATAAGATTTCAATTGCTCGCCGATGGCATCGGCCGACGCCCAGCCACCGGAGGCATAGGCCTGCATGCGATCGACCTTACGGCCACCGAGAAGCCGCCAGACCGGCTGGCCCAGCGACTTGCCCAGGATGTCCCAGAGCGCGATGTCGACGGCGCTGATGGCGGCGACGCTCATGCCGCGCCGCGCCAGCTGCGGCATGGCGTGGCCTGCGTGGGCGGCACTCTGGTGGCGCACGCCGTTGTAGAGCATTTCCCAGATGACGCCGATATCGGCCGGATCGCGGCCGATCAATTGCGGCCCGACTTCTTGGTTCAGCATATGGACGAGGGCGCCATAGCTGCCGGCACTGCCAGCCGCATTCTTGCCTTCGCCCCAGCCGACCAGCCCGTCATCGGTTTCGATGCGCAGGATGGCCGCGTCGAAGGTCGTCACCTGGCCGAAGTCGCTGCGATGCTGCTTCGCGGCTTCGATCGGGACGCGGACCCACCAGGCCTGGACTGTCTTGATGCGCATATTTTTCCCCAGCCCCGCCGCCGGCCAGGGCGGAAGGGCAAATTCCCAGAGGCGGTCGACTACTTGATCAGCGGCAACAGCGTTTCGGCGGTGATGCGCATCTGGTCGGTGTAGAATTTCTCGGTGAGGACGCTGGAGCCGTGATCCTGGATGAACTTCAGCTGCTCGGGCGAGATATCGACCGGGTGGCGCTCAACCATGTCGGGATAGGGTGCCGCCGGCGTGCGGTCGACCGGGGCGACGAACTCGTTGGTCAGCGCGCCGTCATAGCCGACTTCCTTCAAGGTCGCGACGATCCTTGGCCAGTCGATCTGGCCGAGGCCGGCGGCGAAGCGGTTGTTGTCGGCGACATGGAAGTCGAACAGGCGCTTTCCGACCTGCCGGATGGCGTCATGGACGTTAAATTCCTCCATGTGGAGGTGGTAGGCGTCGAGGCAGACGCCGCATTCGGGGCTCACCGCATCTGCCAGCGCCAGTGCCTGTGCGCCGCGGTTGAACAGATAGGTCTCGAAGCGGTTCAGCGGTTCGACGGCAATCTTGACGCCGACCTTCTTGGCGTGTGTGAAGCATTCGCGGGTCGCGTCGACGACCCACTTCCACTCCTCTTCCTCGGTGCCGTCCGGCACCACCTTGCCGACGGTTGCCGGAACCAGCGTGATGATCTCGCCGTCGAGTTCGCTGACCATCGTCAGCACGTCCTTGACGTATTGCACGGAGCGCTCGCGCTGGCCCTGGTTCCTGGCGGCGAGGTTGCGTTCGCCCAACATCAGGGTCACCGCGCCCCAGCAGCGGATGCCATGCTCCTTCAGCAGCGCCCGCGTCTCCTTGGTCTTGTACTGCGCGGGCTCGCCGGAAATCTCGATCGACTCATAGCCGAATTTCTTGATGCGCTTGAGCGTCGTCTCAAGGGGTTCCGCGCGCATCCAGTTGTGCGTCGAAAGATGCATGGTCTGTCCTTCCCAGATTCGTCCGTATGGTTTGCCTGCGAGATGCATCGCCGGAAGACGACGCAAGGGTTCCTCCCCAAGGCATCCCCAGCCTTTTCCCGCAAACTGGTTCGACCAATTGGGCCTGAAGCGAGGTCTACAGCAAATTCCCTGGAACGGCAAGAAGCGTGGAGACGCTACTTCCTGTGTGAATTATAACATTGATTGTATTGCGTTATGTGCCGATATTTTGGATATGCGGAGGGCTTTGCCGTGACATTGTCGGGCTTGACCAAAATCCCCCATTTGGTAATACCAGAATGGCCGTGCCTGTAAGGCGCCTGGTTCGAAAAGACCAAAATGGCTGGCCCTGCTTCCAATCGGCGCTATGCTTGGTCGCGACAAAATGAGGAGGATGCCGATGCCGACGACAATGAAGGGCCCTGGACTGTTTCTGGCGCAGTTCGCGGGCGACGCCGCGCCGTTCAATTCGCTGGCGTCGATCACCAAATGGGCCGCCGGCCTCGGCTACAAGGGCGTGCAGATCCCGACCTGGGACGCGCGCCTGTTCGACCTCAAGAAGGCGGCGTCTTCCAAGGCCTATTGCGATGAGGTGAAGGGCATCTGCACTGACGCCGGGGTCGAGATCACCGAACTGTCGACGCATCTGCAGGGGCAATTGGTGGCGGTGCACCCGGCCTATGACGCGCAGATGGATGGGTTCGCGCCGCCATCGGTGCACAACAATCCGAAGGCGCGGCAGGAATGGGCCGTCGAACAGATGAAGTTCGGTGCCAAGGCATCGCGCAATCTCGGGCTGAATGCCTCGGTGTCGTTCACCGGCTCGTTGGCTTTCCCCTACCTTTATCCTTTTCCGCAGCGGCCCGCCGGTCTGATCGAGGAAGCCTTCGGCGAACTCGGCAAGCGCTGGAAGCCGATCCTCGACGCCTATGAGGACAATGGTGTCGATGTCGGCTACGAAATCCATCCTTCGGAGGACGTGTTCGACGGGGCCACCTTCGAAATGTTCCTCGACGCCGTCGGCGGCCACAAGCGCTGCAACATCAATTACGACCCTTCGCACTTCCTGCTGCAGCAGCTCGATTATCTCGAATTCATCGACATCTATCACGAGCGGATCAAGGCGTTTCACGTCAAGGATGCCGAGTTCAACCCGACGGGCCGGCAGGGCGTGTACTCCGGTTACCAGAGCTGGACGAACCGTGCCGGCCGTTTCCGTTCGCTCGGTGATGGGCAAGTGGATTTCGGCGGCATCTTCTCCAAGCTGACGCAGTACAATTACGATTCCTGGGCGGTGCTGGAATGGGAATGCTGCCTGAAGCATCCTGAGGACGGTGCGGCCGAAGGGGCCCCCTTCATCCAGCACCACATCATCCGGGTGACCGAGAAGGCATTCGACGATTTCGCCGCGGGCACCACGGACAAGAAGCTGCTGCGCGCCATGATGGGAATTTGACACGGCTTTCGCTCCCCTTTGGGGAGGGTATTTCATACGAGGGAGAAAAATATGGTTGGCGCATCGAAGTCGGAAACGGGAGGCGGCCCGATCCGCTACGGCATGGTCGGCGGCGGGCAAGGCGCCTTCATCGGCGCGGTGCACCGGATCGCGGCGCGACTGGACAATGATTTCGTGCTCGTCGCGGGCGCCCTGTCGTCCGATCCGGCACGCGCCAAGGCCTCGGCCGCCGAACTCGGGCTCGATCCCTCGCGCAGCTATGCGTCCTACGCGGAAATGGCCAAGGCCGAGGCGAAGCGCCCGGACGGCATCGAGGCGGTGGCCATCGTCACTCCCAACAACGTCCATGTGCCGGCGGCCAGGGCTTTCCTCGAAGCAGGCATTCACGTGATCTGCGACAAGCCGCTGGCAACCACGCTGGCCGAGGCGAAAAAGCTTGCGGCGATAGTCGAAAAGACCGGCAAGGTGTTCGTGCTCACCCACAATTACACCGCCTATCCGATGGTGCGGCAGGCGCGCGAAATGGTGGCCAAGGGCGTGCTTGGCGACATCCGCATCGTGCAGTCGGAATATCCGCAGGACTGGCTGACCGAGGACCTCGCCGCCACCGGCCAGAAGCAGGCGTCGTGGCGCGGCGATCCCAAGCAGGCGGGGGCCGGCGGCGCGCTCGGCGACATCGGCACCCATGCCTACAACCTCGCCCGCTTCGTCTCCGGGCTTGAGCTCGACTCCCTGTCGGCCGATCTCGATGCCTTCGTGCCGGGGAGGCTGCTCGACGACAATGTCAACGTCATGCTGCGTTTCAGGCCGACGGGAAAAACGCATCCGGCCAAGGGCATGATCTGGGCGAGCCAGGTGGCGCCCGGTCATGAGAACGGCCTGAAGCTGCGCATCTACGGTTCGAAGGGCGGGCTGGAGTGGGTGCAGGCCGATCCCAACTATCTCTGGTACACGCCGTTCGGCCAGCCGAAACAGTTGATCACCCGCAACGGCGCCGGCGCGTTGCCGGTGGCAGGCCGCGTCAGCCGCGTTCCGTCAGGCCACCCCGAGGGCTATCTTGAGGGCTTCGCCAATATCTACCAGGAGGCCGCACGCGCCATCCGCGCGGCGCGGCGCAAGGGCGGCAAGCCGGCAAAGGATGTCGTCTTCCCGACCATTCAGGACGGCGTCGAAGGCATGGCTTTCATCGAAGCCTGTGTGAAGTCGTCGAAGAAGAATGGGGCGTGGACGAAGCTGTAAGGGGGGCCTGGCAAGCGCGGAATTCCCCCTCACCCGGATTGCCAACCGAATTGCGAAAAGCAATTCGGGGCAATCCGACCTCTCCCTGAGGGGAGAGGAGGTCGCTGGTGCCGGCGTCAGTCTCTTCTCCCCTCAGGGAGAAGGTGGCCGCGTAGCGGCCGGATGAGGGGGCTTGGCGCGAAGTTGGCGGGAACAACCAGCCGGCCTTGAAAATGGGGAGGGCGTCGATGAAAATCGGCATGTGCATGTTCTTGTGGACGACGGCAGTGTCGAAGAAGCACGAGCCATTGCTTCGCGACATCAAGGCCACCGGCTTCGACGGTGTCGAGATACCGATCTTCGCCGGGACGCCGGACGACTACCGGAAACTGGGCGAGCTGCTCGACCGCATCGGGTTGGAGCGGACGGCGGTTTCAGCGATGGGCGATCCCTCGATGAACCTGATCTCGGCCGATGCTGCAACGCGCAAGGCCGGTGTGGATTACATGAAATGGGCCATCGATTGCGCCGATGCGCTTGGCGCCCGCACGCTGAGCGGACCGCTGCATTCGACGCTGGGCGCCTTTTCCGGAACCGGGCCGACAGCCGCCGAGAAGAAGCGCTCCATCGCCTCGCAACGCGCCATCGGCGACCATGCCGGCAAGAGGAACGTCACCATCGGGCTCGAGGCGCTGAACCGCTTCGAATGCTATCTTCTCAACACCATGGCCGACTTGTCGGAGCATGTCGACGTCATCGACCGGCCGCACATCAAGGCGATGTACGACACGTTCCACGCCAATATCGAGGAGGCCGACCCGATCGGCGCCTATACGAAGCACCGCAGGAATGTCGTGCATATCCACATATCGGAGAACGATCGCGGCGTGCCGGGGCGCGGCAACATTCCGTGGAAAGAAACCTTCGCGGCGATCCGCAACAGCGGCTATGACGACTGGCTGACCATCGAGGCGTTCGGGCGCTCGCTGAAGGATCTGGCGGCGGCGACGAAAGTGTGGCGCGATTTTTCCGAGACGCCGGAAGCGGTTTATCGCGAGGGGTACAAGCATATCAGGGACGGGTGGAAGAAGGCGGCTTAGGCTTAGGGCACGTCGATATTCGGGTGAGGCCGGTCTGCAAATGCAGGGTTCCTGCGCTTCCGGTGCTCACGTACCCAAAAAGTACGCTCCGCTCCGGTTCTCGTAACCCTGCATTTTCGACTCGGCCTGACCCGAATCTCAACATGCCCTGAGGCGAGATCGTTATCCCTGCTGGGCCTGGATCCTATTGTAGTCGTGGATCGTCCGGCTCAACCTGCGGCGCAGGAAGTTGGATATGTTGTCGAAGATGAAGACGACGAGCAGGATCAGCAGCACCATGTAGAAGACGTTGGCCCAGTTGGAGTTGGTGCGCATCGCTTCCCACAGTTTCAGGCCAATGCCGCCGGCGCCGACCGCGCCGATGATGGTGGCGCCCCTGGTGTTGGATTCCCACTGGTAGAGGGTCTGACTGATGAAGATCGGGATCACTTCGGGCATAACGCCGTAGCGCTGCACCAAAAGGCCGTTGGCGCCGGTCGAAAGCACCCCTTCACGTGGCTTGTCGTCGATGTTCTCCAGACCTTCCGAATAGACTTTGCCGAGCGTGCCGATCTCGGTGAAGAAGATCGCGGCGCTGCCGGCCAGCGGACCAGGGCCGAAGGCGCGGGTGAAGAACAGCGCCCAGATCAGCATGTCGACCGAGCGCATGAAGTCGAAGAAGCGCTTGAGCCCCTGGCTGAGCACGCCGCTTGGCGTAATGTTACGCGCCGCGAAGAAGGCCAGCGGGAAGGCGACGATGCCGCCGAGCAGCGTGCCGAGGAAAGCCATGACGATGGTCTGCAGGAGCTTCGTCCAGACGTCGCCGTGCTGCCATTGGGCGTTGTTCCAGATGTTGTCGCCGGCCAGCGCGAGGTTCGAGGTGCCTGGTTTCAGCTCGGGTCCCGATATGATCAGCGAAATCACTTGCCCCACTGATTTGCCGAAGAAAGGCGAGCGTGTGTCGAAGACGAAGTTCGCCCAGCCGAGGAAGCGCTTGCGCATCTTGACCCGGTCGACGGTGACGCGCACCTCGCCGACAAAGCCCATCTTGGCGACCACCTCGTCATCGTGAACCGTCATCCAGTCGGGCACCGGACCCGAGACCACCGGCTTGCCGCCGGTCAGCGCCACCGGCACTGTCTGTCCATTGGCGACAATCGTCGCATAGGTCTTGTCGAAGGTGACGGATTTGGCCTGGCCGTCGATCCGCACGGTGAAGGACCCGTCGGCATTCTTGATCACCCAATCCGGATTGGGATTGTCGCCCAGTGCGGAGAAACGCGGATATTTGGGCATGATCTCCGGCTGGTCGAGACGGAATTCCGGCTGCAGGTCGTAGCTGATCCACTGCGTCAGGAAGAGTGGCAGCCGCTCCCAATGCGATTCACGCAATACCTGCGGCAGGCTGAAGAACCACAAGGCATAGACCAGATAGAGGAGAGTGCCAACGAACAGGAGCAGCGGACCGAAGCGCTTGTATGCCGGGCGCCGGAAAACCTGCGGGTGGCGCGCCTCGATCGACAGCATCTCCTCGGCGGTCATGGTCGCCATGATCTATGCCCCCATCATAAAGGCTTGTTCGCCGACCAGCTTGCGGCGAAGCCAGGCGGAAAATTGATCGATGATGAAGATGGTCGTGAACAGCAGCAACACCAGCGCCAGCGTCTTGGCGCCGAAGCCGCGCGAGATGGACAGCTTCAGCTCTTCGCCGATGCCGCCGCCGCCGACGGCGCCGATGATGGTCGAGGCCCGCACGTTGATCTCGACCCGCAGCAGCGTATAGGACACGAAATTGGGCAACACCTGCGGAAGGTCGGCGAAGCGCACCCGCTCGAACCAGTTGGCGCCGACCGCCGTCAGGCCTTCCTCGGCGCGCATGTCGATGTTCTCGTTGATCTCGTAGAACAGCTTGCCGAGTGCGCCGATCGAATGCAGGCCGATGGCGATTATGGCGGCGATCGGACCGGTCGAGACGATTGCCGCGAAGAGGCCGGCGATGACGATTTCCGGAAAGGCACGCAGCAATTCCATGAAACGCTTGACCACCAGCCTCAGTGCCGGATGGGGCGTCAGGTTGCGTGCCGCGAAGAAGGAAAAAGGCACCGCGAAGATGAAGCCGATGAAGGTCGAAACCAGCGCCACGTTCACCGTGGTCAGCATCAGTTCGAAATATTCGGGGACGTAGAAACCGCCCCAGACATAGACGCGGCCGAGCGGGAAGTTGAATTCCTGGGTGCCGGTATCACGCGGCGAGGCGATGTCGAACAGCGCTCGCCAGACGTCGTTCCAGTCTTTCGGGACCAGCCAGCTCAGGAAATCCAGTATGTGCGGCAGCCGGTCGAAGAAATGCCCGGCATTGGCTTCGTCGGCGAACCACATGCTGGAAAGCATCGCGGCAAGCAGGAGGCCGACGCCGAGCACGGTATAGAACCGGCGCAGCGACGTCTGGCGTCGCCAGGCATCGGCCGTCTGGTGAATGCCGTCGGAGGGGGCTGTCACGGAAAGGGTCATGATCGGAGATGCAAAAAGGGCGGTGTTTTGAACACCGCCCCTTCCGATTTCACCGTTAGCCGCCGATGGCTGCCTTACGGGCTTCGACGATGACGTTGTAGAAGTCGGGCTTCACCGGAACGTAGCCGGTAAAATCGCCGCCTTCGACGCCTTCGAAGCAAGCCTTGTCCTTCTTGGGCAGATCAGTGAAGAAGGCGGTCAGCTTGGCGGTCATGTCGTCGCCGAGCGCGGTGCGCACGACCAGCGGGCCGTTCGGGATCAGGCCCGAGCGCCAGACTTCGACGAAGTCGTTGGGGTCGACGGCGCCCTTGGCGACTTCCTTGTGGAAAGTGCCGGAGGTGTAGCCGTTCTTGAAGTCGCCGATGCCCGAGGAATCGTCAACCGCGACGTCGACCTTGCCATCACGCACGGCCAGAACGTTGTTTTCGTGGCCGCCATTGAACTGGGTCGAAGCGAAGAAGGTCTCGTTCGAAGCGCCGGTGTCCTTCGGAATCTGGGTCAGCGGGATCAAATAGCCGGAAGTCGAATCCGGATCGGCATAGCCAAGCTTCTTGTCCTTGGCCGACTTGATGTCGGTGATCCCCGAGGTCTTCAGCGCCAGGCCGATCGAATAATAGCCGGTGGCGCCGTCGGTCTGTTTGGTGGTGAGGATCGGGGTGACGGCTTTCGGGTCCTTCAGGACAACGCTGGCATAGCCGGAGGCGCCGAGTTCGGCGAAGTCGAGCGTGCCGCCGAGCAGGCCCTGGATGACGCCGTCATAGTCGGCGGCGGGAAACAGCGAAACCTTCTCGAAGCCGAACTCGGTCTTCAGGCGGTCGGCCAGGCACTGGTAGTTGCGCAGCCGGTCGGTTTCGTTTTCGCCGCCGAGAATGCCGACGCGAAATTCCTTCATGTCGGCGGCGTGGGCAATGCTGGTGGCCATGGCGAGCACCGAAACGGCGCCGAAAACCATCTTCCTGAACATTGATGTCTCTCCTGTAAGTTCCGGCCCCGCGCCGGCAGCGTTCTTGATCTTGACAAGTGCCCTTGACGCGGGCGGACGATCCAGGCGCTCGCTACTGGCCCGTAACGGGCTCAGTATCCCGGGAATGCGGGTTCGAGCGGTCCGGCGGATGCGGCGATTTTCTGCTTGAAGGCAGCGCTGGTGGAGGTGATGGTCTCCGATATCTCGCCGCCATTGCTGTCGGCGCCGTAGACAAGACGCACAGCTTCGCGGTTGAGCTCTTCGGGCGGCCCGTCGAAGACGACCTTGCCGGCGGCCATGCCGATGATGCGGTTGCAATAGGTGCGGGCGGTATCGAGCGTATGAAGATTGGTGACGACGGTTATGCCTTCGCGCAGATTGATGTCCTGCAACGAATCCATCACCACCTTGGCATTGAGCGGGTCGAGCGAGGCGATCGGCTCGTCGGCCAGGATCACCCTGGGCTGCTGCATCATGGCGCGGGCGATGGCGACCCGCTGCTGCTGTCCGCCCGACAGGGTGCCGGCGGGCTGAAGTGCGGTGCGGGCGATGTCGAGCCGCTCGAGCGCGGCGACCGCTTCCGCGCACTCGGCGCGCGAAAACATGCCGAGAAGGTTGGACAGGGTCGAACGGTGGTTCAATTTGCCGAGCAGTACGTTGGTCAGCACGTCGAGGCGCGGCACCAGGTTGAATTGCTGGAAGATCATGGCGCAGTCGCGCTGCCAGCGGCGCAGCGGCGACCCGCGCAACCGGGAAACCTCGGCGCCGTCAAAAAAAATCGACCCCTGGCTGGGGTCGACAAGACGGTTGATCATGCGAAGCAGAGTTGATTTGCCCGCGCCCGAACGACCAATGACACCAACCATCTGCCCCTGCGGGATCGAGATGTTGACGTCGCTGACGGCGGTGTTCTTGCCAAATCGTCGGCTGACACCGCGGATTTCGAGCGTGGCAGAGCTTGCTGACATGGGCTGGTTCCAGTCCGGTCCATATTGATCGTCAGGCACTCGCCTAACGCAGCCACATGAACCTGCCATGTCGCCAGCATGTCAGTTTTGTTACGCTCCACAGATACGACGGCCGCGTCCTGCTGGCGATCAGCCGAGCACCAGCAATTCCTCGAAGTGCTTCATGTCGCGGAATGCGCAGAAGGCGGGCGGCTTGATCTCGATCACCGGGGCCTCCCGGCCGAAAAGCGCCAGGCTCTCATCGAACAGCGCCTGCCAGGCAGCAGCCCTGTCGTCGGCGAGACGCTGGATCTGATAGGCGAAGGTGATGTGGAAGACGTAGGCGTCATGGTCGGGGTGCCGGTAGCCGAACGGCACAGCCAGTGCATCGCGCCATGCACGCATGATGCGCACATCCTCGTCGGTCGCGCCGGCAACGGTGAGGCCGCTCGGCACGATCTCGACCACCTTGATATTGAACGGGCCGGCGCCCTCGAAACCTCTCAGGCGCTCCAGATAGAGGCGGGTCATGGCGTCGATGCCGGTGTCGAGCGGAACGTCGCGCGGCCAGAAGGGCAAGCGGCGGCGATATTCGATGATGCCCTGGAACAGCGTCATGTGCAGGCTGGAAACCGGCGTGAAGGCGAGGCGGTCGGCGTCCGGCATCGCCATCATCCGATCGCGCACAGCAAACACAACGGCTTCCGATGGTGAGCCGCTGACCAGATGGCTGACGACGGTATTGCCGGGTTCGATCAGGAAATTGCCGGAAGTGTCATAACGCGTGCCGAGATGTGTCGGCGGCATCGGATTGGAGCCGGCAAAGAATCCAGCGAGCGAGGGTCTGACAGTGTCGGGCATGGAGATCTCCTTGGGAGATGGCGTCCTGTCCGAGTCCTGTGTCAGGGATATGAACAGGACCGCCATATGACGATGATGTGAGCGGCTATGTCTCTTCACCTGACACAATTCCAGGAAAACCGGTTCTCCCTTTTCCTGGAATTGTCCTATCCCTCGTACTTCTCCAGGAACGCCTCGGCGGACAGTTCGCGGAAATCGTCGAGCGAGGCTCGCAGCCTGGCATGGTCCCAATCCCACCAGGCAAGCGCCTGGTAGCGTTCGGCGGTGCGGCGGTCGAAGCGCTCGCGGATCGGTTTGGCCGGCACGCCGGCGACGATGGTGTAGGGCGCGACGTCCCTGGAGACGACCGCTCCGGCGCCAACGGCGGCACCGTCGCCGACGGTCACGCCAGGCAGGACGGTCGAGCCGTGGCCGAGCCAGGTGTCGTGGCCGATGTTGACGCGCTTGGCGCGACGTTCAGCGAAGAATTCGCTCTCATGCTCGGCGTCATCCCAATAGTCCGACGCGCGGTAGGTGAAGTGGTGCAGCGTCGGCCGCCAGGTCGGATGGTTGGTGGCGTTGAGGCGCACGCTTGCCGCGATGTTGGCAAACTTGCCGATGGTCGCGCACCAGACGGCGCAGTCCTGCATCATGTAGGAATAGTCGCCGAGTTCGCTTTCCGACACCCGGCTGCGGTCGGCGATCTCGGTCCAGCGGCCGAGCGTCGAGTTGTGCACCTCCGCTGAGGGGTGGACCAGCGGCGTCTCCGACAATTTCCTGGTCATGCGGCGAGTTTTCCCGGGGCGAAGGCGGTGACGTCGATGATGCGGTCGGCCACCGCCTCGCGCACATCGTGGTCGTGGAAGATGCCGAGCAGGGCAACGCCGGCCAGCTTCTTGGCGGCGATGAGTTCGATCACCACGTCGCGGTTGGTGGCGTCGAGCGATGCGGTCGGCTCGTCGAGCAGCAGGATCGGATGCTCGGTGATGAAGCCGCGCGCGATGTTGACGCGCTGCTGCTCGCCGCCGGAGAAGGTTGCCGGCGGCAGCATCCAGAGTTTTTCCGGCAGGTTGAGCTGGGCCAGCAAGGCGCGGGCCTTGGCTCGGGCGGCCTCGCGCTGCTCGCCGCGTTCGACCAGCGGCTCGGCGACGACATCGAGAGCCGAGACGCGCGGCACGGTGCGCAGGAACTGGCTGACATAGCCGATCGTTTGCCGGCGAACGGAAAGCACGGTGCGCGGGCTGGCATGGGCGAGATCGATCAACCCGTCCTCGTGCGTGACGATGATCTGGCCTTCGTCGACGGCGTAGTTGCCGTAGAGCATCTTCAGGATTGAGCTCTTGCCGGCACCGGAGGGGCCGCCGAGCACGGTGCATTCTCCCGCCTTGATGGAGAAGGAGACGCCGGAGACGACAGGCAGTTTGATGCCGTCGCGCAGATGCATGGTGAAGCTCTTGGCGACGTCGGAGACAACGAGAGGAGTCGGCATCAGAAGGTTCTCCAATTGTCGTAGGTCGGCGGGAGGATACGGTGTCCAGCCGATAGATGGGTAACAGATTGAACCGGATACATAGGTAACAGTTCTCCCCCTATGCATCCGCCGCAGCGCCAAGCGGTTTGGTTGGCGCGGCGCTGCGGCGGACGAGCTTCATACG
>NZ_RZSJ01000120.1:0-12526 GCF_003998025.1 Mesorhizobium sp. M8A.F.Ca.ET.021.01.1.1 | reverse complement strand
GCCTGCGACCGCCAGTAGGGCACCCACAAATGCGAGACGCCGGCGGGGCTGCCGGTGGCGCGCAGGCGGTCCAGCCATTCGGGCGTCATCAGTGCGGTGTAGGTGCAGTCGATACCCGCCATGGTCACCGGCACGCCGCTGTCGAACACCTTGTGCGCGGCGTGCGGGTCGACGAAGATGTTGAACTCGGCGGCCGGCGTGGCGTTGCCGCCCTGGAAGAAGCCGCCGCCCATCAGCACCACTTCGCGCAGGCGAGGCACGATCCTCGGCTCCATGGTCATGGCCATGGCCAGATTGGTCATCGGCCCGAGCGTGCAGACGGTCAATTCGCCTTCAGGCGCGTCCATGATCGCGCGCACCAGGTAGTTGACCGCGTGTTCGTCCTGTAGCGGCGTCACCGGTTCGGCAAGGTCGGCGCCGTCGAGGCCGGTTTCGCCATGGACGTATTCGGCGGTGATCAGCGTGCGCACCATCGGCGCCGGGCAGCCGGCATAAACAGGCACATCCGGCCGCCCTGCAAGCTCCACGACCTTGAGCGCATTCTTCGAGGTCAGTGCAAGCGGCACGTTACCGCCGACCGTAGTGATGCCGACCACGTCGAGTTCATCGGGCGACCCCAGTGCGAAGAGGATGGCGAAGGCGTCATCCTGGCCGGGATCGGTGTCGATGATGATCTTGCGTGGTGCCATGATGCCGCGTCCTTCGTTTTGCGATCGAAAGCCTATTGATGAGGCCGTTCGGATGTGTAGAAATACAGTACTGTATCTTATGTTCAAGACAGGGTGTTCGAAAATGGATGGACAAGAGCGCGGCGATTTTTCCGAAATTCCGATCCTCGACGTCTCGGCGCTCTATGGCGACGACGAAGCGGCGATCCGGGCGACGGCAGCGACACTGCGCCGCTATCTCGAGACGATCGGCTTCCTCTATGTCACCGGCCACCCCATTCCGCGCGCCGATGTCGAAGCGGTCCGCGAGGCCTCCAAGCGTTTCTTCGCCTTGCCCGAGGAGGAGAAGGCCAAGCTGAAGATCGACAAGAATTTCCGCGGCTTCCTGCCCTTTGCCGGCTCGACCATCGTGACCTCGTCCGTGGCGGCGGTCAGCAAGCCGAACCAGAGCGAATCGATCTTCTTCATGCACGAGGTCGGCGCCGACGATCCCCGGGCTTTGGCCGGCAAGCCGCTGCAAGGCCCCAACCAGTGGCCTGACGAGGCCGCTCTTGCCGGCTTCAGGGAGACCATCGAGCGCTATGTCAAGGAGATGGGCACGCTCGCCCGCAAGATGGTGCGTGCCATCGCGCTCTCGCTCGGGCTGCCCTCCGACAGCCTCGACCGCTATTTCGAGCAGCCGACGACCTTCCTGCGGCTGCTGCACTATCCGACGCAGCCCCAGGAAGAGGGCCTGTTCGGCTCGGCCCCCCACACCGACTATGGCTTCATCACCCTGTTGGCGCAGGACAATGTCGGCGGCCTCGAGGTCAAGAACAAGGCCGGTAACTGGGTTCCAGCACCTCCGGTTCCGGATTCCTTCGTCATGAATGTCGGCGACATCCTGGCGCGCTGGTCCAACGACCAGTTCGTCTCGACGCCGCACCGCGTCATCAACCGCTCCGGACGCGAGCGCTATTCGCAGCCCTTCTTCTTCGATCCGTCCATGGATGAAACGATCGCCGCACTTCCGGTCTGCGTGCCGGCCGGCACACGGCCGAAATACGAGCCGGTGCTCTATGGCGATTACCTGATGGAGCGCATCGACAAGAATTATCACTACCGCAAGAAGAAGGCGGCCGAAGCCGCTGCTTCGTAAGGAATGCCGAGCCCGCGCCGGCCACCGGCTCGGGCTCTGCCACAAAGATCGTAAACAGGACAAGAATCGTAAACAGGACAAGAAAGGGGAACAGCAATGAACAGATATCTGCGAATGACCAGTCTCGCGCTGGCGGTCTCCGCCACCGTCTGGGGCGGGGTTTCCAAAGCCGCCGATGTGCCGAAATCGGCTGAGGTGAAGCAGAGCGGAACGCTCGCCGTCGCCAACACGCTGGACTTCGCGCCGTTCGAATATCTCGACGCCGACGGCAAGCAGACCGGCATCATCATCGAACTCGCCGGCGAGGTGGCCAAGCTCGTCGACGCCAGGCTCGATATCCAGCGCACGCCGTTCCCGTCGATGATCCCGGGCCTCGCGGCCGGCCGCTTCAAGATCGCCTGGGAGACCTTTTCGGCCACGCCGGAGCGCCTGAAGCAGGTCGATTTCGTCATGTTCCTGAAAGCGGGCCTCGCCGTATCGACGTCACCCGACAAGAAGGCGAGCTTCAGCGGCGACACGCCGCTCTGTGGCAAGCGCATAGGCGTCTCGGCCGGCAGTGCTTCGGATTTCCTGGTCGACAAGCTCGGCAAGGAATGCACCGACAAGGGCCAGAAGGCGATCGAAAAGTCGGTGTTCAATTCCTCTACCGATATCGTCCAGGCCGTGCTTTCGGACCGCGTCGACGGGCGTATGGACGATGCCACGGCATCGAGCTATTTCGAGGTGACGAGCAAAGGGCAACTGGTGGTCCTGCCGACGCTTTATGAAGTCGCGCCACTCGGCATGGCGATCGCCAAGGACGACAAGGAGACCGCCGGCATGATGGTGGCGGCACTTGCCGAGCTGTTCAAGAACGGCACGTACAAGGCTATCCTGGAGAAGTACGGCATGGGTGCCTACGCGATCAAGGAACCGTATTTCGTTGGCTCCATGGACGCGCTTCGCGCCGAATAGAGACTATCCGGCGCCTGATGCTTCATCGGGCGCCGGCCCGCAACCTGGAGGCATCTGATGGGCGTGGCCCACCCGACCGAGATCGACATCGAGCCGGGCGCCGCCGCGGCGGTGTCACGACTGATCGTCGTGCCGCAGCGCCGCTATGGCATCTGGATCGGCACGGCGTTCGCCCTGCTGCTGGCCTTCCTGATCATTCGCGCTTTCGCCAGCAACCCGGCCTTTGCCTGGGGCACGGCAGCCGGCTACCTGTTCCATCCCTCGATCATGCGCGGCCTCGGCAACACGCTGATGCTTACCGTCATCATCATGGTGCTGGCGATCGTGGTCGGCACCGTCATCGCCATCATGCGGGTGTCGCCGAGCCCGGTGCTGCGCGCCTTTTCCGGCGTCTATGTCTGGTTCTTCCGCGGCGTGCCCGCGCTGATCCAGCTGATCTTCTGGTTCAACCTGTCGCTGCTGGTGCGCGAGATCTCGCTGACGCTGCCGTTCCTGGGCACGCTGTTTTCCGTGCGCACCAATGATTTCATGACCCCGTTCTTCTCTGCCGTCGTCGCGCTTTCGCTGTGCGAGGCCGGCTACATGGCCGAGATCATCCGCGCCGGCATCAAGTCGGTGCCGTCCGGCCAGTCGGAAGCGGCGAGCGCGCTCGGCATGCCTTATCGCATGATCCTGAAGCGCATCACCTTGCCGCAAGCCATGCGCTTCGTGCTGCCGCCGACCGGCAATGAGGCGATCAACCTCCTGAAGATGACCTCGCTGGTAACGTTCATCGCCGTCGATGACCTGTTCTACACCGCGCAGAGCATCTACGCGCGCACCTTCGAGACGATCCCGCTGCTGATCGTGGTCGCCTTCTGGTATCTCGCCGTGGTCAGCATCATGTCGGTCGGGCAGCATTTCCTGGAGCGCCATTTCGGCCGCAGCGATATCCGCCGCGACCCCCTGACGATGCGCGCCTTGCGCAACGCCATCAGCCTGCGCGGCCTTGCCCGATGAGCGATGTGAAATCCGAAAATCGTGCCCGCTTCGGCGTGCCGGCCGATTCCATGGTGTTCGCGCGCGGCGTGCGCAAAACCTATGGCCAGCTTGAAGTTCTCAAAGGCGTCGACCTCGATGTGCCGGAGGGATCGGTCGCCTGCATCATTGGTCCGTCGGGATCCGGCAAGAGCACGTTCCTGCGCTGCATCAACCATTTGGAAAAGCTCAGCGGCGGCATCCTGCTCGTCGACAGCCAGTTCGTCGGCTACGACCTCCAGGGCGACAAGCTCTATGAGGTGAAGGACGATCTTCTGTGCCGGCGCCGCGCCGAGATCGGCATGCTGTTCCAGTCGTTCAACCTGTTCTCGCACATGACCGTGATGGAGAACCTGATCGAGGCGCCGACGCAGGTGCGGCGAATCCCGCTGGACCAGGCGAAGGCCGAGGCGGAGGTGCTGCTGCGGCGTGTCGGCCTCGCCGACAAGATCGACCGCTATCCGCGCGAACTGTCCGGCGGTCAGCAGCAGCGTGTCGCGATCGCGCGCGCCATGGCGATGAAGCCCAAGGTGCTGCTCTTCGACGAGCCGACCTCGGCGCTCGATCCGGAACTGGTCGGCGAAGTTCTGCAGGTCATGCGCGACCTTGCCGAGAGCGGCATGACGATGGTCGTCGTCACCCATGAGATCGGCTTCGCCCGTGAGATCGGCGACCAGCTCGTTTTCATGGACGGCGGCGTGATCGTCGAACGCGGCGCGCCGCGCGAGATGATCGCCAACCCGACATCGCCGCGCACCCGCGAGTTCCTGTCCAGGGTTCTGTAGCGCCGGTTAGACCGGCTCTCAGCCAGCCAGCACCGCCGCGCCGAGGCCCCGGATGATCTTCGCCAGCTCGACGCATTCGCCATGCCGCGCATTGTTGCGCCGCCAGGCAAGGCAGATCATGCGCTGCGGCATCGGCTCCTGGAACGGCACGATCTTGAGGTCGGGGATAGTGCCGGCGGGGCCGACCGCCATTTCGGGGATGAGTGTGACGCCGAGCCCATGCGCCACCATCTGCAGGAGCGTCGTCAGGCTGGTGGCGCCGTAGCTTGCCATCGCCACCGGCCGCACATTGCCGCAGACGGCCAGCGCCTGTTCGCGCAGGCAATGGCCTTCTTCCAGCAGCATCAGTCTCTCCAGCGCCGGGCTCTCGGGTGGAACCGGCGGCGATGCAAAGGCCGGATCGCCTGATGGCACGGCCAGGAAGAACCGGTCGGGAAACAGCGCCTCGGTGATCAGCCCGGGATGGTCGAGCGGAAGTGCGGCGATGAAGGCATCGAGTTTTCGCGATGCGGTGTCCTCGACCAGGGAGGTGGTGACCGCCTCGCGCAATTCGAGCAGCAAGGCCGGGAAATGTTTCTTCAGTTCGGGCAGGGCGCGCGGCAGAAGATAGGGCGCGACGGTCGGGATGATGCCCAGCCGGAAGCGTCCCTCCATCGCCGTGCGGCCGCGCCGGGCCGTCGTTTCCACGTCACGTATGTCAGCCAGAATGCGCTCGATGCGCGGCAACAGAGTGATCGCTTCGTCCGTCATGCGCACCGACCTGCCCCCGCGTTCGAACAGCCGGCAGTTCAGCCGTTGCTCCATTTCGGCGATCTGGGAAGACAGCGCCGGCTGGCTGACGCCGGCAAGTTTCGCCGCGCGCCCGAAATGCAGCGTTTGCGCCAGCGCGTCGAAATAGTGCATCTGGCGAACTGTCAATCCGATCATGCAGTCAAGCCTGTCATAAGAAAATCCTATCGAAATAAACAGGAAAGGCAATTTGTTTTTATCGCCAGTGTGGCCTAGTCTGGAACCGTTCCAGATTGGCGCGGGCCGCCGGCCGCCCCCAAAATCTCGGCAAAAATCAACCTCGGCAAAATCAAACCTCGGCAAAATTGGAGTGAGAGATGGACGCGAAAACCGACGATAACAGCGCGGGCAAATGCCCCGTGGCGCATGGATCCGCCGGCCGGACCAACCGTGACTGGTGGCCGAACCAGCTTGACCTCGGCGTTCTCCACCAGCAGTCGAACCTGTCCGACCCGATGGGCGAGGACTTCGACTATGCCAAGGAATTCGCAAGCCTCGATCTCGATGCGGTCATCAAGGATCTGCACCATGTGATGGCGGACTCGCAGGATTGGTGGCCGGCTGACTTTGGCCATTACGGGCCGCTGTTCGTCCGCATGGCCTGGCACAGCGCCGGAACCTACCGCATTGGCGACGGCCGCGGCGGCGCCGGAGCGGGCCAGCAGCGTTTCGCGCCGCTCAACAGCTGGCCGGATAATGCCAATCTCGACAAGGCGCGCCGCCTGCTCTGGCCGGTCAAGCAGAAATATGGCCGCAAGATTTCCTGGGCCGACCTGTTGATCCTCACCGGCAACGTCGCCCTGGAATCGATGGGCTTCAAGACCTTCGGCTTCGCCGGCGGCCGCGCCGATGTCTGGGAGCCAGAGCAGGACGTGGACTGGGGTTCCGAAACCAAGTGGCTCGGCGACGAGCGCTATTCGGGCGACCGTGAGCTTCGCGGCCATCTCGGCGCCGTGCAGATGGGCCTGATCTACGTCAATCCGGAAGGCCCGAACGGCAAGCCCGATCCGCTTGCCTCGGCCCGCGACATCCGGGAAACCTTCGCGCGCATGGCCATGAACGACGAGGAAACCGTGGCGCTGATCGCCGGCGGTCACACTTTCGGCAAGACCCATGGCGCCGGCGACGCCTCACTGGTCGGTGCCGAACCCGAAGGCGCCGGCATCGAGGCGCAGGGTCTCGGCTGGTCGAGCAAGCATGCCTCAGGCATTGCCGGCGACGCCATTACCTCGGGCCTCGAAGTCACCTGGACGACGACGCCGACCAAGTGGAGCAACAACTTCTTCGACAATTTGTTCAACTATGAATGGGAACTGACCAAGAGTCCGGCCGGCGCCCATCAGTGGACGCCGAAGGCTGGCGCCGGTGCCGGCACGGTGCCGGATGCGCACAATCCCTCGAAGCGTCACGCGCCGGCCATGCTGACCACCGACCTCGCGCTGCGGGCGGACCCGGCCTACGAGAAGATCTCGCGTCGTTTCCACGAACATCCGGACCAGTTCGCCGATGCCTTCGCCCGCGCCTGGTTCAAGCTGACCCACCGCGACATGGGTCCGGTCGTGCGCTATCTCGGCCCGTTGGTGCCGAAGGAAGAGCTGATCTGGCAGGACCCGATCCCCGCGATCGATCATGAACTGGTCAGCGACCAGGACATCGCATCGCTGAAGGCCAAGATCCTGGCCTCCGGCCTGTCGGTTTCCGAACTGGTCTCGACAGCCTGGGCCTCGGCTTCGACCTTCCGCAACTCCGACAAGCGCGGCGGCGCCAACGGCGCCCGCATCCGGTTGGCACCGCAGAAGGACTGGGCCGTCAATGAGCCGGCCCAATTGTCGAAGGTGCTGGCCAAGCTCGAAGCCATCCAGAAGGAGTTCAATACCGGTGGCAAGAAGGTCTCGCTGGCCGACCTGATCGTGCTCGGTGGCGTTGCCGCGGTCGAGAAGGCGGCGAAGGATGGCGGCAACGATCTGAAGGTGCCGTTCACGCCAGGCCGCATGGATGCCTCGCAGGAGCAGACGGACGTCCACTCCTTTGCCCCGCTCGAGCCGAAAGTCGACGGCTTCCGCAACTATGTCAGGGGCAAGCAGCCCATGTCGGTCGAAGCCATGCTGGTCGACCGGGCGCAGTTGCTGGGCCTGACGGCGCCGGAGCTGACGGTGCTTGTCGGCGGTCTGAGGGTGCTTGGTGCCAACACCGGGCAGTCAAAGCACGGCGTGTTCACCGACAGGCCGGGTACGCTGACCAACGACTTCTTCGTCAACCTGCTCAGCATGAGCACGGTGTGGGATCCGGCTGCCGGCTCCGAGCCGGGCTCGGAAGAGGTCTACGAGGCGCGCGACCGCAAGACCAAGGCGGTCAGGTGGACCGGCACCCGTGCCGATCTGATCTTCGGCTCGCATGCGCAGTTGCGTGCATTGGCCGAAGTCTATGGATCCGGGGACGCCGGGCAGAAATTCGCCCGGGATTTCGTTGCGGCATGGACCAAGGTGATGAACGCCGATCGCTTTGATATCGCCGCCTGATCCGAACTTAAGAATGTACGAAAAAGGCGCGGGCCATGGCCCGCGCCTTTTGCATTCGGGCTCCGGAAATCAATCCTTCTCGAAGACACGCGCCTTGGCGACGACGCCGGCAATGGCGCCACCGATCAACGGCGCGACGATGAACAGCCAGAGCTGGCTGAGCGCGGCACCGCCGGTAAACAGCGCCGGGCCGATCGAGCGCGCCGGATTGACCGAGGTGCCGGTGACCGGGATCATGGCGAAGTGAATGCCCGCCAGCGTCAGGCCGATGACCAGACCGGCAAAAGCCGTCGAGTGCTTTTCAGCGGTAACGCCGAGGATCACCGTGACGAAGGTGAAGGTGCCGATCAGCTCCCACAGGAACGCCGAGCTCATGCCCCATTTCGTCTCGTCCCAGCCATTGGCGCCGAAGCCGCCGGTGTGGCCGCCGGCCTGGCCGGAAACGATGATCCACAATGCCAGAGAGGCGATGATGGCCCCGATGATCTGCGCGATCCAATAAGGGATGACGTCCTTGGCGGGCAGCCGGCCGGCAAGGAAGACGCCGAGCGTCACCGCCGGGTTGAGATGCGCGCCCGAAATCGGGCCGATCGCATAGGCCGCTGCGATGAGGCCGATGCCGAATGCCAGGCCGATGCCCTCCTGACCAAGCGGCAGCGCGCCGCCGAAGCCGCCCGTCACCACGGACGCCGTACCGATGAACACCAACAGAAATGTGCCTAGAACTTCCGCCAGATAAGTCTTCATTGCCCTCTCCTCGTGACGATCCGCCGGTCCACGGTTTCCGCGCCGCGAATCATGGCGGCAAGAGTATTCCCAACCGAAAAACTTGGAAAGCAGAGCGGTTGCTCCACAAGCCGTGCTTGCAGTCGCCAGTTACGAACATTAGAGACCTTTCATCTATTGATCGATCTGCTTTCGCGAACCGGGGAGATTTATTGGTCGGCTAGATCCGCTGGGCCTGGTCGGCGGTGTCTCGACGGTGCGCGATGGAGCGGGGTTCAATCCGGACGTGAAAGGCTCTAAGAGCAGGCCCTGGGATTCATGTGCTCGATTTGATGGAATGACGAATGCGACTGGGCGGACGGCTGGCTGCGGCCATCGAAGTGCTGGAGGACATTGGTCGGCGTCACCGGCCTGTGGCCGATGCGCTGAAGGATTGGGGCCTGTCGCATCGCTTCGCCGGCGGTGGTGATCGCGCCGCGATCGGCAACATCGTCTACGACGCGCTGCGCCACAAACGCTCCGCCGGCTGGTTGCTGGGCGAAGACACGCCGCGTGCCATCGGCTTCGGGGCGCTGCTGCTCGAATGGAGTCAGACGGGGCAGTCGCTCAACGCTGCGCTCGAAGGTGACAAGTTCGCGCCGCCGCTGCTGAGCGCCACGGAACTCCAGGCAATCGCAGACCGCCGGCTTGCAGATGCGCCGCCCGCGGTTCGCGCCGACATACCCGATTGGTGCGAACCGCTATTCGAACGGGCCTTTGGCGGGACATGGGTCGAGGAGGGCGCAGCACTTGCCACGCGTCCGCCGCTCGACATCCGGGTCAACACCCTGCAGGCCGATCGCGCCAAGGTCTTGGCCGAACTGAAGCAGACCGGTGCCAGCGCCGCACGGATCGCACCCTACGGCATCCGCATCCCGCCGATCGACGGTGACGGCCGACACCCGAACGTGCAGGCCGAGCCGGCCTTCCAGAAAGGCTGGTTCGAGGTCCAGGACGAGGGGTCGCAGATTGCGGCAGCGCTTGCCGGCGCGACGGCTGGCATGCAGGTGCTCGACTTTTGCGCCGGCGCCGGCGGCAAGACGCTGGCGCTGTCGGCTGCGATGGGCAATCACGGTCAGATCTTCGCTCACGATGCCGAAAAGGCGCGGCTGGCGCCGATCTTCGACCGTATCCGCCGCTCGGAAAACCGCAATGTGCAGGTCGCCACCAAGCCGGCCGAGCTTGCCCCGCTCGCCAATCATATGGACATCGTGCTGGTGGACGCGCCCTGCACCGGCAGCGGCACCTGGCGGCGGCGTCCCGACGCCAAATGGCGGCTGACGCAGAGACAACTCGACGCCCGCAAGGGCGAGCAGTCGACGATCCTCGATGCCGCCAGAACCTATGTCAAACCCGGCGGCCTGCTGGTCTACATCACCTGTTCCGTGTTCGACGAGGAAAATGGCGAACAGGTCGCCGCGTTTCGCGAGCGGCACGGCGGCTTTGCCTCGGTCGATCATCGCCAGCTTTGGGACAGCCACTTTCCAGGCCATGCCGCCGCGATGCGGATCGGTGCCCTGGGTGGCATTTCGCTCTCGCCGGCGCTGAGCGGCACTGACGGATTTTACTTCTGCGCCATGCGCCGGGCGAACTGACGCTGCCGTTGACAGGTGCCGGCCGCGCCCCACTTGCAGATGCGCGGCGTCGGGCCGCCATGGGGTAAGGTCTTGCAAAGATATCCGTCGCTTCTGCTTTTTCTCGTTCTGGTGCTGGGCGGCGGCCTGCTGATCGGCTACGCCAATTTGCCGGGTGCCTGGTATGCATCGCTGGCCAAGCCTTCCTTCAATCCGCCCAACTGGGCCTTCGCGCCGGCCTGGACGCTGCTCTATGTGCTGATCGCCGTGGCCGGCTGGCGGACATGGCGGCGAGAGCCGGCGGGCACTGCGATGAAGATCTGGGGCGCCCAGCTCGTGCTGAATTTCCTATGGTCGCCAACCTTCTTCGGCGCGAAAATGATGGAACTGGCTCTGGTCGTCATCGTGTTTCTTCTCGCGAGCATCGTGCTGTTCATTGTGAGTGTCTCGACCCGCGATCGGCTTTCCGGCTGGCTGTTCGCGCCGTATGCGGCATGGGTGGCGTTCGCCACTCTGCTCAACGCTTCGCTTCTCTGGTTGAACTAGTTTTTCGTATAGTCAGGCCCAAACCGTGTCGGCAGGCCGTCGGCGAGTTTCAACCAAGGGAGCTTCTCCTCAAAAGCGACATGCAGCGTCGGTGCGAATTTTTCCGGCTCCTCCATCGCTGCCGAGAAAAAATGCATGACATTGGACATCTTCTTCGAGCGGAAGGACAGCGGCGTACCACAGTGATCGCAAAATGTTCTTTCCACACCGGGAGAAGAGTTGAACACCTTTGGCGGCTTGCTTAGCCATCGCCATTGGCCTTCCAGGACGCCAATGTAGGCGGTCATCGGCGCGGAACATTGCCGCCGACAACTTTCACAATGACAGACCACGCATGCTTGTGCCGGGCCGTCGACTTCAAAAGCAATAGCGCCACATAAGCAGTGACCACGCATGCAAATTCTCCTTGAGCCAACTGACCTGACCAATAATTTGTACCGGGCGTGGTGAGAGGGTCGACATGAGATGCGCCGAACTGGCGCTCAATTGCGACATTCGCGTGAGCGATTGTGCTCGCGTGCGCGAGCATGGCCTTGGCGGCCATCAGATTGTCGCTTCGCTTTCATGAGTCCGCAGCCCAGGACGCCTCGATGTCGTTTTGTTGCAGTGCAGCAAAAGCATTTGCCTGCCGCTTATGCCTCTGCGATAAGCTTTCCCGGCAAACGTGAAGGCAATGGCGATGGCAGCGAAGATCGTACCGGCTCCGGACTATGAGGATCGCGTCAGGGCGTCCTTCGCGCGCCAGCAGGCGATGGCGACGATCGGCGCCGAACTGACATTGGTGACGCCCGGCATCATCGAGATCGAGATGCCCTATTCGGCGGCGCTGACCCAGCAGCATGGCTTCCTGCATGCGGGGGTCATCTCGACGGCGCTGGACTCGGCTTGCGGCTATGCGGCGTTCTCGCTGATGCCGGAAAATTCCGGCGTGCTGACCATCGAGTTCAAGGTCAACCTTTTGGCGCCGGGCCGGGGCGAGCGCTTTCTGTTCCGCGGGTCGGTGACCAAACCCGGCCGCACCATCATCGTTGCCGACGGCCAGGCCTATGCCTTCGCCGCCGACGGTGAGGCCAAGCTGATCGCCACCATGACCGGGACGATGATGACGGTGGTCGGTCGCGACGGCATAGCAGGGTGAGGAGCGGTCCGCGCAGCGGACAAAAAGCCCCCAAATGGGCTTTTCGAGCGGCGAACGCCCGGAGCCATAGCGAAGGGCCGGGACAGGGAGAAGCAGATCATGACCGGCAACGTCGTGCGAATTGGTGGCAAGGATGTCCTCTTCGTCATGGCGGCGAAGGCCGAATACGGCCCGCATTTGCAGCGGCTGTTCACCCCGCTGATGACGGGTGTCGGGCCGGTCGAAGCCGGCGTACGGCTGGGTGCCGAGCTTTCCTGGTTGAAATCCGCAAAAGCATTGCCGGACCTTGTCGTATCGCTCGGCTCGGCCGGCAGCCGGACCCTGGAACAGACGGAAATCTACCAGGCGGTCTCGGCCGCCTATCGCGACATCGATGCCTCGCCGCTGGGCTTCGAGAAGGGCGCCACGCCGTTTCTCGACCTGCCGGTGACCGTACCGCTGCCGCTGCGTATTCCCGAAATCAAGCAGGCGACACTGTCGACCGGCGGCGCCATCATTACCGGCGCGGCGTACGAAGCGATCGCCGCCGACATGGTCGACATGGAAACCTTCGCCTGCTTGCGTGCCTGCCAGCTGTTCGACATCCCGCTCATCGGGCTGCGCGGCATTTCCGACGGTGCGGCTGATCTGAGG
>NZ_RZSJ01000011.1:0-27558 GCF_003998025.1 Mesorhizobium sp. M8A.F.Ca.ET.021.01.1.1 | reverse complement strand
GACCTGCACGCCGGCCGTCTGCGCGGACATGGCCATCTGCTGATCGGCCATGGTCTTCTGCTGGTTCGCCATGCCGACCGTCTGCGCGCCGGTCTGGGCGTTGGTGCCCGTCTCGGCAAGCTTTGTCTTCATCTGCTCCAGCGGTGCGCCTGCGGCCTGTGCAGCCTGACCCATGGTCGACATCTTGGCGTTCAGGGCGTCGATCGAATTGGTCGTGGTCGGATCGAGCGCGGGCTTGCCGGCCGAGTTAGCCGAAGAGCCCATGCCGATCGAAGTCGGATTGTATCCCTGACGGGCCAGCAAGGCGCGCTGCTGATCGCTCAGGCCACCAGCCCACGAGCCGCCGCCCATGCGGTTGCCGGCCTGACCGCGTCCGCCGAGGTCGTAGTGCATGCCGTCGCCGGCACCATACTGGTAGTCCTTGCCCGTTGCCGGGTTACGGCCCCACTTGCCGCCGAAGTAGCCGCCCCAACGGAAGTCCTTTGCGAGTTCGGGGTACTTCTCCATCTGGACCTGACGGGCCGTCTGGGCAAACTGCTCATTGACGCGGAACTGTTCCGCGTTCTGATACATGCCGCCGCCAGCCGCCGATCCATAGCTCTTGCCGGTCAGCGGGTCCGTCAGCTTCACGTCGGTCGCCAGACCGCGCGTGTGCTCGCCGTGGCCGGAGTAGCGCTGGCCGGAGTAAGCTTCGACCTGCAAGCCGGAGCGCTTGGCAGCGGTGCCAAGAATGTCACGCAGGCGCGAGTCGACATTGTCCGCACCACGGCTGACGAAGTTGCCGACTTCCTTGTAGGTGCCGGTGCCGGCCGCATTGCCGAGCAGACCGCCGCCACCACCAGCGTAAGCCGGCGCGGCCTTTGCCATGGCCTGAGAGGTCGGCAGAGGCTGCGCGCCGCGCAGGCCGAGGTCCGCGTTCGTGTTGTTGGTGTTCTTGATGACGATCTGGTCGGACGTGATCTCGCCCTTGCGCAACTGGTCGAGCATCGAGCCCGGCCGCGCAGCATTGATCTGGGCAGACGTGGTCTCACCCTTGCGCATCTGGTCGAGCATCGAGCCCGGCCGCGCCGGGTTGATCACGTCGGCCGCGCTCGTGGTTGCCTTGGTCGCGCTGACCTGTGCCGAAGCCATGGTCTTAATCGCGTCCGTGTTGGCGCTGACCGCCTTTTCCAGAGGCAGTCGATCGGTCGACAGCGGTCCATTCGGCAGCGTCTTGGCCCCCGGAATGTCGGCCAGAGGTGCGCGCGTGACGGCGTTGCTGATGCTCTTGGTAGTTGCATCTGCGATCTTGGACGTATCGGCACCGGTCGCGCCGAGGCCGAGGCCGTCGATCGCCAGACCAGACGTGTAGACGTTGGTCATTGCCGTGGTGATGGTCTCTCCGATGCTGGAGAGCTTGGCCAGCGCCTGCTCAGCCTGCGACTGGCCGTTCTTCTGGCCGTCCTGCCCCATTGCGCCGAACATGTCCTTCATCATGGAGTCGAGGCTGATCTTGACGAAGTTGGCGAGGATCGAGCGCGCCAGACCGGCGAAGTCGGCGTCGGCACCCGTGACGAACTTGCTGATCTCGTCGGACAGTCCACCGATGCCATCGGCGATGGCGTTCTGCATGTTGTCGTTGAAGTCGCCGACCTTGGCGGACCAACGCTCGATGCCGTTGCCGATGTCGCCGTTCATCTTGGCGAGGCCGACCTGATAATCGGTCAGCGCCTGAGCCTGTTCATTGGTCAGGTCGATGCCCTGCTTGAGCAGGTCGTTGCGCGCGTCGACAGCCGCGTTGACGGCAGTTTCATAGCCGGTGCGCGCCTTGGCGGCGTTGAGTTCTGCCGTGTAGTCGCGCACCAGCGCGCCGACCGGGCTGCGGTCGTCGAGCGTCTTGGCGTCCAGCACCTTCTTCATGCTGGCAGCCTGCGCGTCGGACAGGCCACGCTTCTTCTGAATCTCGTCGATGTAGGTCAACTGGTTCTTGTAGAGGTCGTTGGCCTTGCCGAGTGCGTTGACCTCATCCCAGAGCTTCTGGGCAGCCGGTGTGAGCGTCTTCGCCTTCTGCTCAAGCAGCTTGATCTCTTCCTCGCGCTGCTTGTTGATCTGCTTTTCGTTCGAGAGTTCCTGATTCTGAATCCCGTTGGCGGTCGCGTCGGCCTGCGCCTTGAGCTTGTTGAACTCGTCGGTGAAGCCGCCAAACAGGTTCGACGGATCGAGGGCGTTACCGATGCTCTTCATGTAGTCGGTGCCGGTCTTCTGACCGGCCTCTTCGGCAACGCTATCGCCGATGCCGAACATGCCGTTCAATCCGGTCACGAGGTCGGTTTTGGAGAAGTCCGCCAGCGCGTGCGAGAATCCCGGCATGTACTGGATCATCTTGTCGCCAAGATTTTCACCGATCCACTTGCCGAGCCAAGCACCGCCCTTGGCCGCGCCGTAGGCAGCGGCCGTCCAAGCGAGCAGAGCGCCGGTAAACTTGGCCGTGGAAACGGCACCAGCGCCCATATAGATCGAGAGCCCGGCGACGGCCGCGCCGATGCCGAGAAGCTTGGTGGTGATCGAGGAGTCGGACTGGAGCAGCTTGACCAGACCCAGCATGCCAGCGAAGAGCAGCGTCGTCGGCGAGATGGCCGAGCGCACGGCGGCAGCGAACGACACCAGCGTGCCGGTCGCGGCGAAAGCGATCAGGAAGTCCTTGACCTGATCCTTATGCTCGACAAGCATACGGCCGAGGACGCCGAGGACCTTCATGGCCTCGCCGAGGGATGCGCCGAAGCTCTTGGCGAACTTCAACATGTCGTCGGAACGCAGCACGGTTGCGAACTGGGCAGCCAGCGCGCCGAGGCCGGCGTTAAAGCCGTTGTCGAAGATGGTCTTCTTGAACTCAGTCCATGCGTTCTGCATGTCCTGAATCTTGCCCTGCGACGAGTTCAGTGCGGCTTCGAGGGCCGGACCAAACCGATTGGTCACGCCGTCCGCCATCTTGATCAGGTA
Organism: Mesorhizobium sp. M8A.F.Ca.ET.021.01.1.1; assembly: GCF_003998025.1. NCBI lineage: Bacteria > Pseudomonadati > Pseudomonadota > Alphaproteobacteria > Hyphomicrobiales > Phyllobacteriaceae > Mesorhizobium > Mesorhizobium sp. M8A.F.Ca.ET.021.01.1.1. Next base: position 24,579 of record NZ_RZSJ01000011.1, on the reverse strand, counting down.
GTCCGGCGTGATTTCGCCGGCCTTCATCATCTTGAAGAACTCGGTCGTGCCCTTGCCGACAGTATCGGAGAGCAGCTTGATCGCGCCGGGAAGGTGTTCGCCCAACTGCTGCTGCAATTCTTCGGCGCTGACCTTGCCCTTGGTGAACATCTGCTCAAGCGCGAGCAGCGCGTACTTCTGGTTCTCCGCGCCGACGCCCATGGCGGCGAACGCGGTCGAGAAGCCGGCGAAGACCTTCTGGGTGTCTGCGGCCGAGACACCGGTCAGGCGCGCGGCGACGGCGAACTTGCCGTAGGATTCTGCGGCCGACTGGATGTCGATCGGCATGCGCTGCGCCAGATCGGTCAGGAACTTCAAATGATCTTCGACTTCGGTAGACGACGTGGCGACGGTGCCGAGCGTGCGCTGGAGCGCGATGAAGGCGGAGCCGGTCTGATAGATGCCCTGCGCAACCGCGCCGACCGAGACGGAGCCGAGCGCCGTCGTCAGCAAGCCTGCCGCGTGATAGGTCAACGACATCTGGCGATCGAGGATGCGCGAGGCAGCGATCGTACCGCCGATGCCGCGCGTCCAGCTTGCCATGGCGCTGGTGCCGGCCTTGCCGGCGTTGCCAACCGAGCGGCCGACATTGACGTTGAGGCCGTTCAAGCGCGCCAGTCCGGCTGCGACTGCATTGATCTGTGCCGGCGCGGCCGTCGACATAGCATGCAGGAGCGCGGTCAGGTTCTTGACGGCGGAGGCGGACGGCCCCTGAAACCCGGAACTCGCGGTTCGCAGGGCGTTCAGGTTCGCAGCGAGTGTGGGGGTGATCTTGAGGCCCGCGATCTGCTTGACGAAAGCGGGGAACTTGGAGGCGCTGGACGAAGGACCCTTGAAGCCCTTCATTGCTGCGGAGAGTGCCGTTACGCGCGCGGGCAGCGGTGCAGGGATATTGATCTTGCCGATCGACGAGAGGGCCTTGCCCCACTTGTCGAGTCCGGCAGGTGGTCCACGGAAGCCCTTGAGGGCTGCCTTGACTTCGTTGAGCAGGCCAACGAAACGCGTGTCGATCTTGGCCTTGGCGAGCGCCGCCATGGCTTCCGGCACCTTCTTGAGCGCGTCCGCGTTGAAGCGGAAGCTGGCAAGGGTGCGCTGGAGCATCTGGAGATTGTTGACGAGGGTCTTGGAGAGCTTGACGCGGTTCAGCGTCTCGATGGCCTGCGCCGTGCCGCGCACGGTCTTGGACAGGCCCGACAGGTTGGTGGTGCCGAGCTTGCTCAACGACTCGAAGGCGCTCTTGGCGCGCTGGTCGAACGCCTTGAGGGTCTTCATGGCGTCGTTCAGCGTGCCCGTGAACGTCTTGACGCCGCGCTGTCCGTTGCTGGCGTCGACGCCAATCTTGATGTTGTAACTGTCGCTCATCGACGCCCTCGGCGGTTGCCTTTTTTCTCCATCTCCTTCCGGTGCTTGTCCTGCGCCTGTTCGATCTCGGCGTACTTCCGGCGAAGCCAGTCGCCGTCGAGTTCGGAGAGGAAGAAGAGCAGGTCACGCCGGTCCTCATCATCGACGAGGCCTTCGAGGTCGCAGTAGGCGCGGACCTCGGTCACCATGATCGGCTGCGGGCCGCTCTGGTTGACAATCCGGGTGCGGGAAAGGACAGCGAAAGCGGCCCAGACCCAGTGAAGATGCGCAGGGAGGAAATCCTGCGCATCGTCTTCGATTTCGGGAGTGGAATCGGGGAGCGGGCTCTTGCCCTGCTCACGCCGGATGTCGTTGATCCACTTCCGGTTGTTTGCCTTTTTGCTGGCTCCCGGTGTGGCGAACTGCCGCGCGAGCCAGCTTAGGAGTTTTTTGCGTCGGCCTCGCGAGCGCGCTTCTTGAACGTCTCGTTCGAGGTCAGGACGGCGATCACGTCGCGCAGGAACTGCGGCTCTTCATCGAAGAACTTCTCGGCGGTGTCGGCCGAGAACGGAATCTTGCGCTCAACTTCCTTACCATCCGCGCCGATTTCGCCAGTGCCCTCGGTGAGGTTCCAATCCAGCAAGGAAGACTGAGAGATCAGCTTCTTGAAGATTTCGTTCTGGTCGTCTTCGGGGATTTCCTTGCCGAGGCGCAGGAGGGCCGCATACGGCTCGTTGAGCTTCTTGCGGAGTGCGCGGGTGTGGGCGGAGTCGAAGGAGCGAACCTTGACCTTGATGCTGCCGCTGACCGGGCTCCAGACGCCCTCTTCGGCTGCGGACTTGTCGTAAGCGTAGATGTCGGAGAACTTTGCCATTGCTTTCACTTTCGTCGGGAATTGTGGGGCCGATCCTCCCGACAAGGACCGGCCCCGTTTCGCGCGCGCAAACTCGAAGAGTTCATCGCTGGAGTGTTCGGGCTCCATTGAAAAGACAGGTGTCCAGAATTACTGGACACGCTGGTTATGCCATTGCGGGCATGGTGCTGGAGAAGCGGTCGATCTGGATCATGCAGTTCGTCGCCGGATCGCGCTGCGCTTCCCACTCGATGTTTTCGACCACGTCCTGATCGATGCCTTCCGGCGCGATCGGGTCGGCGGTCAGCTTGATCGCCGGGATCGTGAAGTCGTAACGGTTCTTCGCGTTGTCGTGGTAGAAGAACGACAGCGAAATGGTGTCGTGGTCGACGAACTTGTCGAACAGTTCACCGGTCTCGAAGTAGGCCGAGAACTTGCCGGTCAACTGGAAGCGACCGACGCCGATGCCGACAGCGTACTTGTTGCCAACCGCGCGCTGTTCACGCAGGGAGGCGTCACCGGAGATGGTGATTTCCTGCAAGAAGGCCGCGCCGACAACGCCGTCGATCGCCAGAGAGCCGACGTTCGAGGTTGCATTCATGATGTCGTGCGCCGGAGCATCCTTCGGCGTGTACGGCGCGTTGCGCAGGAGCGAGGTCTGCGTCTGACGGCGTTCCATGGCGCGGCCCATCAACTGGATCGTACCGGTGGAGATTTCGCCCGACTTCATCGCCAGTTCGAAGGAGCCGACGCGCAGGCCGGTTGCCACGAAGTGCTGGTTCACGTCTTCGAACGAGGTCTCGACAGTGAACGACTGACGGACGAAATCCTGAACGCGGCCGGGGTTGCGGATGATCGAGCCCTTGACCGTGATGCCGACCGGGCCGGCGTTCGCGTTGGTCGCGGGAGCCGGGAACACACCGATCACGTCGTCAGCGACGGACGTGACGGTGAAGATGCCGCGCAGAGAGTCGATGCCGCCAGCGAAGTTGGTGACCGCGATGTTGGCCGAGATGTCGGTGGTCTCGACGATCGAGCCACCCGCGACTGCGGCGAGGTTGGTGATCGCGACCGTGCCGGTGGTGTTGACGGCCTTGAGTGCGAGGTTGCCCTTGGCAACTTCGAGCATGATCGCCGCAGCGAGATTGTCGCCAGCCGCCGTTGCGGACGCACCGACTGCCATGCCAACCACGCCAGCCGCGACAACGCCGCCCCACTGGAAAATCTTCTGCTTGACGCCGTCCGAGATCGTGACCTTGGAGCCCGCGCCGGGGACACCCGACAGGACAACCGAACCGGCTTCGAAGCCGAGACCGTCGACATGAATCTTCTGGCCGAGCTTCAACTGACCAGCGGCAATCGCTGCCGCGAAGGCATTGGTGCCGTTGGAGTCGATCGCGGATGCGCCGCCCGTGCCGAAACGGATGTCCGTGCTCTTCATGAGGATCACGTCGTTGGCGTCGAGAACGGTCGTGTGCTCGGAAGCCGCCTCGGCGACGAAGGTCGCACCGGTCACGGTGACGACGGTGTTGCCGCCCGTGAAGGTGACGGTGGCGATCGTGGCGTAGGTGTTGTTGCCGGTCGTGAGAAAGCCTTCGGTCTTGATCTTGCGACCGACCGTCAGGTAGACCGTCCAATCGCCGCCGATCGTGATTTCGTCGGTGTCGGTGATCGAGACATGCTTGCCCTTGAACACGTCGAAGCCCATCGGACGGGACCAGACGCCGTAAAGGAAGGCGGCGAGGAAGTCGTCGATGGCACCTGCGGACAGTTCGAAATTGATTTCACCCTCGGCGGATGCGCCGACCTCGGCAATGCCGGGGACCATACGGTCAGAGCGAAGCTCTTCCGAGGTCTTGGTTTCCTTCTTGGGGGCAAGCTGCGAACCGGTGATGCGCATCTCGCGCGGCACGCCGGAGTTCGGGGTTACGCCCCACGCTGCCGAGTCTTCGGCGAGGTAGCGAAGGGACGCGCGATTGGAATCGGCGAAAGTTCCCGCCATGGGGATGCTCCTTGGTCAGAGTGTGTGGGAGTTGACGGACGACTCCCAGCCATCCTTGTTCAATGTTCGGAATGTTAGTTTTTCTTGCGTCTTACGTCAAGAAATTCTTGACAAACGGCTCAAAGTGAGGCAGGCGCACGAACTTCGGAGTTAGACTCCGGCAGGGATGTTCTTGACGAAACCCTCGTACCAGAAGAACACCCGGCCCATGATGCGGTAGTAGGGTCCGGTGACCGGCGCGGAGCCGACCGACTTCTTCCAGAAATTGGCTTTGACCGTGCCGCGCGAGGGCTTCCGGTAGGCCAGACTGTCGGCGAGCTTGTGTGCCAGCTTCTCGATCTCGGCGTGACCTGTGTCCTTCGGGATCGTCACGTCGATCTGGACGAAGCCGGGCGTGCGCTCGATGAACAGGGCGGTGCCGAACGAACGGCGCTGGCTGTCCCCGGTCTTGGTGCAGAGAGAAATCCAAGAGCCGGCCTTCGGCTGGTCGAACGGGACATTGTCCAACTGCACCGGAAAGGTCGGCGCATACTGAGCAGCGGCCGACAGGACGTTGTCTTCCACAAGCTTGCGGAAGTCATCGTGGTCCAGAATGTCGACTGTCGTGCTCATCACATGTTTCCAAGCTTTGCGACAACTTCTGCATAGGTGATGCCGAACATGCCGTCTACAGGATGTTTACCCGGATAGGGTAAGAGACCTGCTTCAAGTTCCTCGATATGGCGCGCGTTGTTCGTCAGCCAATAGACTGCGAACGGATTGCTGAAATCCAGAGCCTCGCGCGTAGCGTGCGCAGCGGCCGAGTTCGCACCACGCCGGCCGGGGCCTTCTTCGCCGCCGCCGATCGGATCATGCTCGACGGCGTTCGGAGTCCCCTTCGTCCAGATCATATTGCGGACAGCGCGGCCGGACCAGACCGGCGTGCGTGGATGGATCGAGGTATCGATTTCCAGCACGACGCGGCTGACAACCTTGGCGAAGTGCTTCTTGATCCGGTCTTCAATGCCCTGCATTTTGGCAATGATGGCGTCGATGTTGGACGTGTACATTACGGCTGTGCGATGAACAGGATGATGGATGCTTCGACGCTGTCGGTGGCGACCTTCTCGATCTCCCAGTCGTCGTCGGAGGGCTTAATGCGGATGCGGTCCTGCGCCTCGGGATACCGGCTGCCGGTAGCTTCCCAGTTCAGCGTGGGGATCACGACCTTGTTGGTCGAAACGGTAAGGCCGTACTTTGCCGATTCAGTGTCCGAGGCGAGGCCGAACATTGCCATGCCCAGTGGCACAATTTCCTCGGTCGTGGTGAAACCGCCTGTCTCGACATCGTAAACGGTGTCGGACACGAGCACCAAGGAGATTTCACGCGCGCCGTCGCCCGCGATGGTCACGGTCTTGTGCATCAGGTTCTTGGCGAGGCTGGCGAAATTCATTTAATTCGTCCGCACGATCGGCTTGAAGCCACGGTCGCCGGGGCCGACGCCAAAGACGCGAAGCAGTCGGCTCAACCACTTCGGCGCGGCCGACTGGCCGGAGAAGTTGTCCTGCCACTCGATCTCGATCGTGTCGTTGCGGAAACGCTTGATGCCGACCGAGTTGGAGGCCTCTTCCGGGTCGGTGACGAACAGCCAAACCGCTACCATTGCCACGGCGTGTTTCAGGGCCGTGGGGATGACGCACGAGGGGACGCAGTATTCGCCGTCGTTCATGCCATAGCGCGGCCAGCGCAGCGCCTGAGTCTTTTCGACCTGACGGCCATACCACTGATAGTTTTCGTCGAGCCAGCGCGTGGCAAAGACCAGCATCTGCTTGCGCTTCTCGTCGTCAGGCATGCCAGTCCAGAGCGGCCCGAAGCGCGGATCGATTTCCAGATATGCGGTTGCCTCTTCGAGGCTGACATAGGTGTTGGCGTTGACGACGATTGTGCCGTCTTCCACGATCAAGGTGATGGGCATTAGGCGAACTCCACCATCATCGCGACAACGCCGTCGTATTCGGTCACGCCATCTCCATCGTGGGAAAGGATAAGCTGGATATAGTCGCCCGGCACGACAGGCGACCAAAGCGACGTGGACATCATCGACGTAACGCCCTGCACGGAGAAGGCGTTGAGAGCGGTCGCGCCGTTCTTGACAAAGCTGCCACGGAAATTCGGCAGCACCACAATCGCAGGACCGGGCGTGTAGCTCGCCGAGATGGCCGTCAGCTTGACGCGAGTTGCGCCTGCGGGGATGATGATGCGGTCCATGCTCGCTGGATTGAGCGCGCCGCCGTCGTCGATGACGGAATGGTCGAACGTGACGAACGTGTTCTGCTGGGTGAGATCGAGCAGGTTGCCAAAATCGGTCGTCTCGGTTTCGACCACGGTGATCGAAAGCGCCGAGCCGCCGCCCTGACCGGCCGCGTCGGCGATTGCCTTCATCGTCTTGTCGATCGTCTCGAAGCCGTTCTTGACCATGTCTTCGAGGGAGATAAATCGGGCGTCCTCAACGGGGAGCCCGTAGTTAGGCGTAGACATGCGGGCCTCCATGAAAAAGGGGGGCCGCTGGTTTCCCAACGGCCCCGCCGAATTTGAGCCACAACCTTACGTCGGCGGAGGCCTGATTGTCAAGCAATTCTGGACACGGGGCTCAAGCAGCACGAAGCGTGCGCGCGACTCCACCTTCCCGGTCCTGCTTGAACGCCTTCACCCATTCGCGAGCGGTCTGGGAGCGGACAACATCGTCCTCCGTGAAGTGGACCATGCCGACGTTCAGCCCATGCCGTTTCACCATCGAAGCGATGGCGGTCAGGCCACTTTCCTTACCGATGTCCGACTGGTCTGGATCGCCGCAGATGATCGCCTGAGCGTTTTCACCGATGCGGGTCAGGAACATCTCAAGATCGCCGAGCGTGCAGTTCTGCGCCTCGTCGAGCAGGAAGACACCGTCCTTGACAGTCCGTCCGCGCATATGCTCGAACGGAAGAACCTCGATCTGCTTGTTGGTCATCAGCCGATCGACTTCCGCGCCCGACGTGCCTTCCTTGAAGGCGTCGACGATGGGCACCAGCCACGGCTTCATCTTCTGGTCGCCATTGCCCGGCAGGAAGCCAAGCTTATGGCGCGTGGCCGAAATGCTCGGCCGCGCGATGATGATGCGGTTGATGGACTTGATCAGAAGTCGATTGAGCGCATGACGCGCCGCAACATAGGTCTTTCCGGAGCCAGCGGGTCCAAGTGCCATCACAACCGGAAAGGCATTCAGATGCTGGATGAGATCACGCTGCCGCTCGTTACGCGGTTCGAGACCCTTGGGACGACGCGCTTCCTTCTCGGCCTTTCGAGCCTCGCGCTTCGACGCCTTATGCGAGTGCGGGGATTCCTCCAGCCAGACTTCCGACGATTCCATTCATGGGACTTTCAAACGTAAGCTCAGTTTGGACACGCTGGAGCTTTGTAATCAGCGCACCGAGGTCGGTTGCGACCTCGATCCTGTCGGCCGGCAAAGAAATCCCCCGCTCCGCCAGCGATTTGAGAGTATCCGCCAGACCGTTTACGTTCTGGCAGAACTGGTCCTCTGCTTCCGGATCAATGTCGGAAGCGTACTGCACAAAATTCAATCCCTTGACTGCAATGCTCATTTCCCAAACCTCGACTTTGTTGTTGTTTTGACGAGGATTGAAACCGCCCTCCCGCCATGAAAACGAGTGGTATTGCCAGAAAGTTAAAGTTGCAAGAGGGAGTTAGGAACGGAGCGCATATTAGCAATCGGAGTTGAACGGACCTCCGATTTCCGGAGTGCGTGTTACCGGCGCTTTCCGCCCATCTGGATACGGACATCGTTGAGGGTGTCTTCAATGCGATCAAGCTTCTGGTTTGCCGCAGCCACACCCTTTTCAGTCTGCTCGATGCGGAAATGCCACACTTCATCGCTCTTGCGGGCTTCCTCCATCACGCCGACGCGCGCGGCGACGGTGGTGAGGTCTTCGGCCATGGCCTTCTGGGCAGACAGGGTGCCGTAGACATAGCCGATGCCCGACAACATCGCCCCCAAAACGGCAATGGCGAGGCTGATGGTTTTCAGCGCCTCGCCAATGTTTGCAAAAGAAGTCTTGAAGTACGACACGGTGATCTCCTGTGCCGCTATTCCTTGAGCGGCGTCTTGGGCTTGCCGACCTTACCGGACGGCTTGGGAGCTTCATCGTCCCCGACGATCTCAGCGGGTGCTTCAACGACCGGTTTGACATTCGACCAGCCCTTGTTCAGGACCAGTTCGTTGGCCAGTTCCGGCGCGATCTCATACGGTTCGCCAGCGGGCGACCAAATCGTCTTGTACAGGTTCATGGCCTATTCCTCGGTTACGGCCGGAGTCTCTTCGGCCGGGGTCTCGGGAGCGGCTTCCACGTCGGTGGCGACAGCACCCTCGGCGCGCGCCTTCTCGATCGTGTCAACCAGCTTTGCGTGGCCGGTGCGCTTGTCGATCGTCAGCTTCATCTTGGCTGCGATCTCGAACAGTTCCTCGCGGGTCAGATCGGCGAGTTCACTCGATCCGGCCTCGGCAACCTCGGAGGCAGCCCGTGCGGCGGCGGCGAGAAAGTCGGGCGCGTTGACCTTTGCTTCTTCGACAGGCGTCAACTTGCGAACGTTGCCGCTGGTATTCGAGTTCTTCTTCGCTTCCTCCTGCGCCTTGGCAAGGACGGAGTCGTAATCGTGCACCCATTCGGCACCGTAGAGGCGGACCTGCTCGGACGCATTGGTCCACGAGAGGTCGGCGATGATACGGCCATCGGCCACTTTTACGGCGTAAGTCGGAGTGGTCATCGGGAATGCTTTCTATATCGGGGAAATTCGGACACGGCTTCGCAGGCCGGGTTGCCCCGACCTGCGTTAAGCGTGTGGCTTAGACGGCCTTGCCGGAGTCCGGCAGGACGTAAGCTTCGATCTTGACGGACGGCGTGGTGCCGCCGACATCGATGCCGATGCCCCAATACTTGTGGGTCGGAGCAACGTCGACGAGATTGAACTGGTCGATCAGAAGCTCGTTCCAACCAGCGCGGAGCGTCTTGGTCTGGTGAATGGTCGGCGATGCGAGGTCGGCGGTGGCCGACGTGATCACCGTCATGGCGTAGGTCTCGTCGGCGGACGTGGTGTCCATCGCGGAGGCCTTGGCCTTGATTGCGACATTGCCGTCCTTCACGGCTGCGTTCCAGACCGCGCCGAGCGGGGTCTTGAGTTCGCCGATGAGGATCGAAGTGTCCGCCGTGATAGCAGCGTCGGTAGCCTTGCGGATCGCGAACGCGGCATCGGGGACGAAGCGGGCCTTGGAGTTCATTGTTTCTTCCTTCCGGATGTTTGGGATCAGGGAAAACGGGAGGGCCGAAGCCCTGCCCTATTAGCCCGTGAAGTCCGCGCTGGTGATCGAGGCGATACGTGCAGCGGCACGACCGTGCATGACGGCGAGGCCAACCAGCCACTCGACGCGGGTGCGCAGAGCAGGCTTGCTTTCCAGTTCACCGAGGTCCTTGACTTCCATGATGCCGTTCTGGAGGCCGACGATCTTGTCCTCGCCGAGCGACACGACGTACAGCGACGTGGTGTTCGCCGTGGAGTCGATGCCGGTCTCGTTGAAGTCGATGATGCGCTGGCCGAGGTCGTTGACATCCGGCATCAGGATCGGAAGGTCGTTGTACTGCGTCACCTGACGGCCGAAGGCGTCGACCGTGTAGGTGATCTCGCCGCCCTTCTGGTCGCGAGCCGCCTTGGTGAGCTTGCGGCGCAGGGCCTTGCTCATGACAAGGTGGGTCGGATTGTCGACGGCGTCGATCGCGGCGTCGAGAACTTCCAGCGACAGAGCGCCGGCGACGTTCTGGGCCGAGGTCGGCTGGAACAACTGAGCGCCGGTGATGCGCTTGCGCAGGCCGTCGAACTCACGGGGATCGGCTTCGGAGTCACCGTTCATGAGCTTGTCGGCGAGGTACAGGGCCTTGGCCTTGACCTTCATCGCTTCCTGCGAAGAGCGGACGCCGCGACCACGGGTCTTGATGATGGCCGTGTCAACGTCGAGTTCGCCACCCGCGATGCGCAGGATTTCGGACTCGGGGTTGATGACGCCGGTCGACTCCGTGTAGCCTTCGTTAAAGCCACGGAACGCAACGCCCGGCAGCTTACCTTCACGGTTGTAGACGTAGGCACCGCCCGGAACGTCGATGAACGGCATTGCCGCCAGCAAGTCCGAGTTGCGCGGGAACATTTCGATGATGGTCGAGCGCTTCACGTCGCCGGAGACCAGCTTGGAAGCTTCCAACAGGGTAACGGGCATGAGATGATCTCCTTTGATGCCAGTTTGGTTTCAGGTTCAGGTCTGAGGGTCTTGGTTGCTCCGGTCAGACCTCCGGAGCGGGTTTGGCCAAAGCTCCGCTATGCGGTGCCGTGACCGCCCTCGCTCCACCCCGTGGTGCTTTGGGCTTGGGTTTTGAATGGGCGTGTCCAGAATAACTGGACACGCCAAACCGGGTTTAGAGTTCGCCGTTGGCCAGACGCAGACGCGTCATCGGGTCCATCTTGGCGATCTCGGTGGCAGACTTGCCTCGGAACGCTCCAGCGCCGCCTTCTGCGGAGCCGCCGTTCGATCCCTTGAAGAAGTGCGGGGCCTCGTCGCGCAGCATCGTCAGCCATTCCTTGGCCGACATCGGGGTTGCCCCGTCGCTGCCGTAGACCACTTCGCCATTCTTCTTCGGCGTCATGCGATCATTGTCGTCCACTTCGAAGATGCGCGCGGCGCGCTCCTGAATGTCCATGATGGCGGTCGGCTGCATGCCAATCGTCTCATCGAGACCCAGTGCTGCGATCGACCGGTCGACCACGGAGCGACGGCGCTTGCCGTCTGCCTGATCGAACTTGGTCTTCCACGCGTCCTTCTCCGATGCATGCTGGCGAATCTGAGCTTCCAGCCCTTCGCGCATCGTCTTGGTGCGTTCCTGCACGGCCTCGTCGAGGCCCTTGTTTTCCACCAACTGGCCATCCTTGACGCGCTGGGCTACCGTGCGCAGGTCTCCGATGTCCTTGGCCGCTGCCTCGAAGTCATCGTTGCCGATGATTTCCTTGGCCTTGCCCAGAAGGGCTGCCAGATCGTCGCGTTCTTTGACGATCTTGATGTTGTTGTCGCGGAACTCCTTGAGCTTGCCGGCTTCAACAACGTTGATCTTGACCTTACCGTCTTCGGTGGTCGTGGCCCCTGCTCGCAGTTCCTCCGGAAGCGCGTCGAGGGTTGCAAAAATAAGTTCAGGCATAGATCACCGATCTCGCTTTCATTCTGGGTTAGGTTGTCGGGAGGGATTCGGATCGCACCGCGTCCGATGATTTCGAATGTTAGTTTTTCTTGCGTCTCTCGTCAAGATATTCTTGACAACGGCTCAAAAATCGGTCTTAGGCCGATCACTCGTCGGAGAGTGCTGGCTTGCGCCACTTCGATCCGGTATCGAGACGTTCGAAAGCGCCCTGTTCGTCGCGCAGTTCCTGTTCATCCTCGTAGAGTTCATCGAACAGAGGGTCGCAGTTGTCAGGATCGATCACCAACGGGTTGCGCCGAAGGGCAGTGCGACGAATCATTTCTGCGGGTCCTTGAAAGCGCGGTATTCCGCTTTCACGCGCTCGATCGAGCGGGATACCGCTTCACTGGCGAGGATCACGAGCAGGGCCGTGATCACGACGACGTTCTGAATCCACACCTTCACGGCTACTGCGCCTTGGGTTTTGCGGCCGGAGCCGGGCGGGCTGCTGCGGTCTTGAGAGCGAGCTTGGCCTTGTCGGCGTCGGCCTTGGCTTTTGCCTTGGCCTGCTCCTTGGCGATCTCGACTGCCTGATCGGCCTGCTGCTGGGATACATCGACCTGACGATGGGCGATGTCGTTCTTCTCGGCGTCCAGCTTTTCGTAGACCTTGGTCGAACGAATCTGGTTGTCCTGAACGGCGACCGAGGCGTCGGCCTGCTTCTCCGCGAGGCGAATCTGCCGGTTGGTCTGGTTCTTGACGACCTTGTCCTTGGCCGTCGCGAAGCCCTTCATCTTGGCAATCACGTCCGGCTGATTCTTGAACTCGCTCTCGTCGTCGAGCAGGCCCTTGAACTGGTCCACGTCCATCCAGTCCGGCACGACTTCGGCCTTCTGGAGATAGTGGTGCAGGACGGTGAGCGGCACGACGCCGTCGACGTACATCGCATAGACGGCGCGAAGCTCGCGCGCGCCGAGCGTGTCGGTCAGGAACTCGGTGTTCAGTTCAACTTCGATGTCCTTGGTGTTGTCCTGCCCTGCCCATTCCGCCCAGAACTTGAGCAGTTCGGTCATGCCTTCGTTGACGCAGAAGACGATGTTCAGGAGGATCGAGCGTTCGTTGCCTTCCTTGAGGCGCAGCGAGTTGTCCGATTCGGCGACCGCCTTGGTCTTGCCGGACATTAGGCGACCGCCGAGGGCGGAAATCTGGTCTTCCTTCTGCTCACACGCGGTCACCAGACCGGTGAGGCCGGAACCGTTCATCTCAAGCAGGCCGGGCTTTTCGCCGGGCGCACATTCCCACACGGTGCCGGAGCCAACGCGGTAGCTCCGCTCGGCCTGACCCTGCGGGACCTGCGCGTACCAGACGGGCATGGCGGTGTAGTGCCGCGAATGCTCAAGCTGGGCATAGGATCGGTAGTGGGAGATGTTGAGGGCCGCGATGTCGGCCAGCGGACTACGGTCGATGTCGGCCGTGTTCTCCAGCGCGCCGAGGAAGGCGAAGGGAATGCGGTTGAACGGCTTACCGTTCTTGGTCGGGACGACGATCTTCGGATCGATGGTGTCGATGTCGATGTCGACCGCCGTCATCTCGTAGATGTACTGGGAATAGACCCAGTCCTGACGGGACTCAGAAAACTCCAAAGCCAGCCGACGCACGGTGACACGCTGTTCGCGCTTTTCGCCAAAGGCACGCGGCTTCTCGCCGACCTCGCGCAGGACGATCTCGGTCGGGACCATGCGGCCGTCGATCTTGGTCATCGTCCAGTCAAGGATATTCTCGGCGATGTAGCCGGTGAAGTACGGCTGATCGGTCTTGCCGGACTTGGGCTTCTCATCCATGTCGACGAGGACGCCGTAGCGGCCCATCGTGATAAGCTCGCGGCAGGTCTTCTTGAGGAAGGCGTTGAAGGTGAGGTTGTCGCGGGTCGGCAGCTTGAAGGCGGTTTCGCGCTTCTTGTCGATGCCACCAACCTTGGGCATGCGCTGGAAGATGATGCCGGTGAGCGCGGAGACGGTGCGGCCGGTCATGTTGAAGAACACGGCGCGATCGAGATAGGCGTCGTATTCATCCGCCGTCATCTCATCGAGCGGCTTGAGGTAGATGTCCGCCTTGTCCTTGATCTCCTGCTCGCCAAGCGTGCAGTCACGGATGCTCTGCCAGATGTCGGCCCAATAGGTGACTTCCGGGTGCGCCCAGACCGGGTAGGTGACGATAGGGATCAGCCCGCGCGAAGTCCGTGTGTTGCGGAATCGCCCGGCGAGCCCCGGATCGTTGTCATAAGGGTGCGCGCTCATAAATGCCCGAAGTTGTCAACTGAATCTTGACGGGCATTGTTAGATATTCTTGACAGTGAGTCCAGCAAAATGAAAAAACGGCTCAGCGCCGAAGCCCTGAGCCGTCCGGTCAGTCGGGAGGCATGTCCGTGACGGTGACGCCAAGCTTGGCAAGCTCACCGTCGACCACCGCGATCTCGGTCGTCACATAGTCCCGCAAGATGGCGTCCAAGCGCTCTTTCTGGGTGCCGGACAACTTGTCCTTTACATAGTGCCCGTAGATCGAGCATTCGGTCTGGCCGTCATTGATGCACGACATCTGGTCGAAGAGCTTGCGCCTGCGGGCGAACAGCGACGTAACGCTGTATTCGTCCTTCCACTGCATAGCCATGATCAGACCATGCCGAGAGCGGACTCGTAAAGTTCGAGGATCGAGTCACCTTCCGCGCGCTCATCCTTGTCGAGCTTGCGGCGCGCGATGAGCTTGCGCATCGCCTTGGTGTCGAAGCCGGTGCCCTTGGCCTCGGCGAAGACATCTTTGATGTCGTCCGAGATCGCCTGCTTGTCTTCCGTCAGTCGCTCGATGCGCTCGATGAGGGCACGAAGCTGGCCGGCCGCGACCGTCTGGCTGGTCTCCGTAATGTCGTCGCTCATTTTCACTCCTTTGGCGTTTTTCACTGTGCGTTGAATTTACCTATTCCGGTGAAAGTCTAACCGGATGAAGCGTGTAGGTTCGCACGCCGAGGTATCATCCTCGCTCCCCTTTCACCGACCCTGCTCAGAGAAGGAGCAGTTTCGGTTTCCAAGGATCGCCGTTTTGGTGCCTGCTTTGGGTTTCGGCTCCCCTGCGTCCGTTGAGCACCTTCGGACCTGTTTAGCCTCCCGATGAGGCGAGATAGATGACGTAGGCGAGCCACGCCGCCAGCGTCATAATGAGTGCAAGGGCGGTGTACCAAGCGGCCACGAACGCCTTGCCGATGCGGCTATAGCCATAGGCCGGCTGCGCATTGTTCGCGTGCAGGCGCGCCACCAGCCAGCACACCGTGAGGATGGTTGTGAAGGTGGGGATCATCCACCATCCGACATAGGCCATGATGGTCAGAACCACGTCGGCTTCTTCCAGTGATTACGGATTGCGGCGGCAAGGCAGATCGCGACCATGGACAGCATGCCCACGATGAGAACTGCCTGTAGGAAGGTCGCGGCGTCAGTCATCGTCGTGCTCATCCGTCAACTCTTCGAGGGTGATTCCGAAGTTGGTTTCGTTGTCGCATTCCTCGCAGAACGGGCCGGTGAAAATGTCCTTGCCGCACATGGCGCAGCATTCGGTCGGCTCGGTCTCGGGAAGGTCGTCCTGATCGACGACGAATTTCTTGGGCATGGTCTGCTCCCCTAGTGATGCACGGGGCGATACGCGTCGGCGTTCGCCCAGCCAGAATGAACAAGCACGGTCAGGTCATGCTTGCGGACATAGTCGATCGCGCTCTCGCGCAGCCGGCCGATGGAGATCGCGCCGAAGTCGTAGCGATGATCATTCATCACCCTGCCAATACAGGCCTCGATCTCGGCCTGACCCTTGGCGACGATCTTCGGCGTGAGGGTCAAATTCGACGCCTCGAAGTACACGGACTGAGGCGTATCTCCGGGTGATACGTCATCGGTGCAATGCATCGAGAACGGTACGACGACGCAGCCGCCTTCGAGCTTGGGCCGGCCCCATGTGATGTCGATGATGGACTTCACGCGTTGCCGTCCTTCATCTCGGAGACGACCTGATCGAAGGCCCAACGGACCATGTCGCGGACATCGGTGGACGTGATCCGCAGCCACGCGCCGTCGCGCTCGGCCGGCGATACCGACTGGAGGACCCGGCCGGCAAACCAGTTCTGGTGCGTCGGACGACGCACCGCCTGCACTGCCTTATCGATGTCGGCAAGCAGGAGGTCCGCCAGACGTTCGCGCAGAGGCTTGAGAGACGCCCACTGCTGATCATTCGGCACGTGCGGCAGGCGGCGGTCGCCGCGCAGGCGCATGACGATGGTGTTGACGATCTTGAGCTTGTCGACGGCGACGGCCTGCTGGGCTGCGGCCTTTTCCGCGCGCTCGATCGCCAGTTCGCGGCCGGCGTCGAAGGCGTCCTCGATCGGGTGTTCCTTGGATTCCGATTCCGCGAGCTTGCCGAGGATCGTGGGGAACTTGGCGATTGCATCGGCGCGGTAATCCGCCATGGCTTCTTCCTTGAGCTTCTGGCGATCAGCGGCGGCGGCTGTCTGCTTGGCGTCGTAGGCATCCCGATCGGCCTGACTGGCGCTGCACGACTTGTTCAGTTCGGCCATGCCGCGACGATCGGTGACGCCGCAGAGTACGCACTTCTCGTCATAGTACGACGAGTCCGAGGGCCGGGTGCGATGGCTCTCATAGCCGGTCTGGCGTGTGTGGCGCGGTCCCTGCCCGACGTTGCTGCCGGGCGGAAGAATGCCGGTGTTCGGGCGCGGTGCCTCGGGCTGAGCCAGTTTCTCCATGATCGTCTTCACAGAGATCGAAGGCGGCGTCGTTTCCCGGCCGGCAATCAGGGCCGCGAGCTTGGAATAGTCTGGCGCTGGATGGGGAATGAAGCCGTGCTTTGCCGCCGTCTCCAGCGTGTAGTCGATCTGCTTGGCGAGCATCGGGAAGACGCTGCGATACTGGAGCGCATCACGCAGGAGTTTGGAGAACTCGCCCAGCATGTTGGACGCGGCGGCGAGATCGTTGGACGCGAGCGTTGCGCCTTTGATGGAATCGTTGAAGCGGGGCGTGTGCATGTTACCTCGGAAGGAAAGCGCCGAGCAGGTCGTCAACTTCGGCGACGATCTCGGTCAGGTTCTCGTGACGCAGGAATGGAAGCTCTTCCATCAGCACCGACGAGATGGTGGTGTTGACGATCGGCGTAAGCTGGTCGGTCGTCTGGCAGAGGGCGGCGGCGTCAAGGCCAAGCGTCAGCTTGGCGCGCCAGAGCGTCTTGGCCTCCGTGTCTTCGACCTCGATACTGATGCCGATCGCCGCCTCGCCATCATCCTTGGCGATCTCGACATCGACGCCTTTGTAGGTGAGTTCGTAGGCCGCGCCCTCGGCCAGAATGTCGAAGCCCGTGTAGATGTAAGGCAGCAAGGTCATCCAAATTCCTCCAGAAACTCGGCCTGCTTGCGTAGGACTTCCTTGACCTCGGCGACCGACATATGCGTCAGCGCCAGTTCGATGGCGTTCTCGATGGCCATGGTGCTGCGGTGGCGCAGAAACCTTTCGGTTGCGACCTTCGCCTGCTTCTCAAGGGCTTCGAGATTGATCGGCATCAGACCGGCCGAGGTCCGCCGAAGTTCCACCAGTCGTCATCATCGCCGAGGTCCTTGCCGGACTTGAGGACGACCACGCCGATGAGGACGGCAATGATTGCGGCGGCGAGGAACAGCGCCTGCAAGACCGCCACGGCCGAGGTCAGCGCCATGTAGATGGCGAGAATGATGGCGATGGGGATGAGTGCAGACGCTTTCGGGTATCGGATCAGGAGTTCGTTGATCTTGTCCATTTGTCGTTCCCTCCTTGGGGCTGACGCGACGTTAAGAATTTCTGGCCAGTCGTGTCAAGCAATTCTGGACAAGAAGGAGAAAAAGTTAGGAACGCTAGGTGCGCTTCTTTGATTGGAGGGCAGCGAACGACTGCGAGATATGGTAGCAGCCGACATAGCGTGTGTCGGGGATGCTGATCGACACGAGGTTCCAGCCCTGTCCGCTGTCCTCGGACAGCTTCTTGGCGAGATCGTCAGGCGTCATGCAGTAGGACGCGATGCGGTAGTCGTAGACCGTATTGTTGGCGACCGTGTTGAACGCTTTCCGCAACGGCTCGTAGAGATGCCGGCCCCGATGTTCCGAATCCTCGGCATCGGTCAGGGCCTCGCCGAACCAGCCGTCAAGAATGCGGTCAATCGGATGCATTGGTCTTCTCCAAGAAATAGCCGACCGACATCAGGTAGTCGACGTAGTAGCCGGCCGCGACCATCAGGAGATGGTAGGCGAACGCACCTGCCAGCACCCAGCCGGTCGATCCGATCACGAAAATCTGGACGACCATGCTGATGATCAGCAAGACCGTGGCGGAGAACGTGCAGATCACGTGAACCACCAAACTGCGGCGATGACGGCGGCAGCCGGCACAACGATCAGGAGCGCGCCCATCAGCAACTCGGACAGGCCCATGGACGTGCCCGTGCCGCTGTAATAGTCGATCGTGTCGTCGTCCCCCTGCGCGTAGCGTAGGCGGCGTTCTTCGTCGTAGATGGTCACGGCAAGACAGGCGGCGATTGCGGCATTCGCGCCAGCGGTGGAAGCACTCATCAGTCCTCTCCGAACAGGTTGTTGCAGGGGCCGGGGCAGCCGTTGGACCACTCCCGATAACCTAGCCGCAAGAGGTTCCACGCGATGCATTTGTGATCCTCCCACACACGCTGGTAGTAGTCGGCTATGTGGTTGCAGGGCACGTTCATCAGAACACTCCCACGATGCAGGCAATGATGACGACGAAGGCGACGGAGATCGCCACGCGTTCGGTGAAGGTCAGGGCGGCGATCATCTCGTCAGGCACCAAGCGATGAAGCCAAGATACGCCACCACGCAGCCCAGTCCGCCCCATGGCATGCCGAGATAGGCAAAAGCTGCAAACGCCACGACGAAAATGACCTCGGCGATGAGCACCTTTTTCATGTGCGGCATCAATGCGTCGTGGAAGCGCTGTAGGAGCGCGGCTGCGGTCACGGCATCAGGCCCCGATCGCCGAGCCACATATCCAGCTTCTCAAGCTGGTCCTTGGCGGCGGCGATATCGGTCTCGAACACCGAATGGTAATCGAGCCGGTCGGCGTCCTTCGGGTCGAGGCTGATCGTGTCGAGGATTCGGTTGTGCTCGGTGATGGTTTCGAGCGCGAAGCGGCGCATGACACGAACGGTCGGCGCGTCGGAGAATTTGTCGAGGCTACCGTAGTGCTCGATGACACTGGACAGCCACTGCGTGACAGATTTGCTCATCAGTCGAAACTCGAAGGGTAGGTGTTTGTGTCGTAGACCGGCGCGTAGCTGGGCGTGTCGTAGGAGGTCGGCGCGCTGGGGAAGGACGTATCGACCGAGTGTGGCGCGGGCGGCTCATAGGACTGGGCCGGCTCCGGCGTGTAGGGCTCCGGAGCGGGTGGCGGCGCGCTGTCGACAGGGGTGCTCGCAACCACAGGGCTGTCAGGTGTGAGCGCGTCCATGATCAGCATCGGCACGATGACGTTGTTGAAAACGTCCGGCTCTGCACTCGACTGCGGGTAGGCCACGGTTCGCACGGGCTCGGCGGACGGTTCCGGATAGCGGCGCGGTGCAAATGCGCCGGAGAAGTCGGGCTGCGGTCCAAGTCCACGGCTAGCGCGGTCGTGCGCTTCCAAAAGACGGCTCTTCGAACCGATGCGCGGGGCCGTGGCTGCGGCAATAGCGGTCTCGGGATCGGTCAGGCTGAGCGGGCTGCCCTTTGTGTCAACCAGATGCCGTGCAGCCTGCACGCTGGCGCGATGCATGGCCTTTTTGTTGCTGGAGCCGAAGAGGCTGCGGAACCATCCAAGCATGGACTTCAATCCTTCAAATCAAAAAGTGAGGGGGTTGAGTGCAGATCGGTGTGTCTCAGCCTGTTCGAAATTGTCGGCGAAGTAGGCTGCCGCGACCAACCACATGTCGTCGTGATTCTTCGGGTTGCGCGCGATCATGTCGCCATCCTTGGGCGATCCTGCTTCCTTATCGGACGCAGAGACACTGACACGGCTCATGTCGTCGCCGGGCTGCCACGGACGAAGTTCCGCGATCTGCTTGCGCCGATACTGGGCAAATTCGGTCATCGATCCATCCCTCAGTTGTCGATGACAACGACCACGGTCGAGACGTTCGTACCGGAGTCCTTGAAGGCGCTATCAGGCAGGCGCTCAATCGTGCCGCCCTGCGCCTCGACAAACGCTCTGAACTCGACAGCCTTGCGATCCTGTCGGTATTCGACGCCGGCCGACATGACGGAGACCAGACGACCGCCCGGCTTGAGGAACTTGAAGGCGTGCAGGACGTGCTCGATGTCGGCCTGCTTGGCGAAAGGCGGATTCATGACGACGCGATCGAACGTGCCCTGATAGGCGACCCAGTCCAGAAAATTGCCGTGGATCGGTGAAAATCCGGCAGCCTTGAGCGCCTTCGCCCGCTTCTCGTCGATCTCGATGACTTCGACCTTCCCTCCAGCCTCATGCGCCGCCAAAGCGATATTGCCGATGCCGGCCGAGGGCTCCAGAACGGACATGCCCGGCTCGATCTGGGCCAACTCAATGATGCGATTGACGACAGGGCTGGGACTGTCGAACTGGCCGAAGTCCTGCTTGGTGCGGGAATAGGTGCCGGTGAGCAGGATCGGCTCGATGGTGTCGATGGCCAAGCCCTCGAAGACGTGAGCGCCGGCCTTCTTGTTCCACTTGCCGCCAGCCGCCTCGATCACCTTGTTCGTGTCGGTGTAGAGCTTGCGATCGAGTTGACCGGTCAGCGTCAAGCTGCTGCCTGAGATGACGGCTGCCGAGAGGACTTCGAGGACTGGCTGAGAAACCTGCATGTTGAATGAACTCCGAACTGAGTAGGTGAATGGGTTGAGTGCAGATCAGATGGTTGATGGGACATTCGACCGAACCCGGTTGGCCTACTGCCTGCACTCTCACCCTTTGTAAAGCAATTCTGGACTCCGATGTCAAGCGCATATTTCCGGAGTTTAGCTAAACCCCCTCTTGAAAGTTTAGTTCCGCCCAGAGGCGCATTTGGAAGTCCGAATCGGATTCACGATCCCGTTTGGGTCCCCTGCCCTTGGGTCCCTCCTAATATAAAGTTCCGGCAGCAAAGTTTAGTTTGTAAAAATATGCACCGTAAGGGCCGTAGACAGGCCCACCCCCATACTCCCCTTTGGGTCCCCTTTGACCTGTATTAGATTAAAATTTGAAGCAACTATGACATTAAAAGGCCAAAGCCTTTCTGGCTTTGGCCTTTACCTTATGCACTAGGGTTAACGTGCAGTGCGCACGCTATCCTTATGCAATGCTATTGCCTGTACTACCATGCCGGGCAACTCGCCATGGCATGCGTTGTCATGGCGCAACCATGACACAGTGCGACCATTGCCCTGCTGGCGCTCTACCTTGGTGAGCTTAGGGAAAGAGCCATAGTTGGCACGCACGAAGGTGAGGCGATAGGGGCGATAATCTTCCGACTCGGTGATGATGGTGAAGACCTGTGCCATGTGGGTAACTCCGTTTGCGTTGACCTGATCAATATTGCATGATGCACGATCGTACACAAGGGGTTTTGTAAAGCACAACTTGACATGGTTAACAACGAGTTAACGCGCATGCCGCCCCATAGCATGGCCATGGGGCGGCACTAGCAGGGGAAAGGCCTTGCGCTAGGCAAGGCCCTTGTTTGCCTCTCAGAGGCTTTCCCTGTTCGATCGCACGCGACCGCAAAGGTTCTGGTATTCACGCCAGTGGCGCATGGCATAGACCGCAGCGCCCAGCCGCTCATTTTCTTCGGCCGTATTCATTGAGGGAAACAGCTTCAAGGCATGCACCATAGGGCGCAGGTCGCCGTCACGTGTACGGCTAAGGCCTAGCACGCGTGCAGCCTGTCTAAGCTTGTTCTGGTCATGGTAGCGGCGCATGGCTCAGGCCTCCGGCAAGGCGGCGAAGCAGTCGGCAGACATGCCGACTTCCATGCCATTGTGGAAGCGAACAACCAGCTTGCCATCGGCGCGGACATAGAGAAATTCGACAGTGCGGAATTTCTCAGAGAGTGAAACCGCGCCTTCGTTCTTGAGCATGAGGGTCATAGGAAGAAACTCCGTTTGCGTTGACGTGATCAATATTGCATGATGCACGAATTGACGCAAGCGGAGCTTCATCGAATGGTTAACGAAAAGTTCCTATTTGTGGGTGCGGATTCCGTACTGATTCAGGCAGCCGTCGACCGCCTCTTGAGTCGACTTGCCATCGCTGGCAAGCAACATGACGCAATCGCCAAAATCTTGCAAAACGTCGGACTGGTCGCCCTTGACGCCTTTGGCGCTGGCCGGGCTGGAGAGTGCCGCGACCAGCGCGGCACAAATCAGGATCGCTTTCATATCGACAGAACTCCCTTGATCAGATCAGCGAGGCGCGAAAGCACGGAAACCTTGTGCGTCACAAACTCGCCCCTGAACTCTACACGGGTCTGGTTAGCGTTTCGACCAGCGAGCACGGCCTTGCGGCGCGCGATCGAAAACTGGTTATCAAGTTCGAAACGAAGGGCTGGCTTCTTGTTCATGGTGCAAACTCCGATTGCGTTGACAATCAGAGAATATTGCATCATGCACGAATTGCAAGCGGAACTCCGGCACATGGTTAAGACGGAGTTAAGACCGCCTTTCGTAGGCCCGCGCGATCGGCTCCAGTGGTCCGCTGGAGGGTGTAACGGTCGGCAGGGGCAGATTGTGCCGCTTGATCGTTGCCAGCGCTTCCACTGCCACCGCAAAGGATCGAGGCACAAGCGTTTTCAGGGTCATGTAGCGCCAAATCAGCGAGGGATCGACTCCCATGTGTTCGGCCATGGCCGCGCGCCAGTTCGCGCCGTAAATCAGAAGCCCGGCAGCTTCCAAATCTGCCGGGCTCAAATAGGTGATGTCGGTTCGCTTGACCATTTATTCGCCGGTTGTGCCGTTGGCGGCGATCCACGCCTCCAGAGCCGCCACCGCGCCCATGTAGTCGCGCGCCTTGAACTTCTGGCCGGTAATCTGGGTCGCTTTGGCCATCATGTTCTTAGGCGTCCAAAGCGCGTTTGGCTTCATGCCGGTCTTGGCGTAGAGCTTGAGGCCGGTCTTGAGCGAGATCGCCGCGAAAGTGTTGACCCCGGCCTGTCCTGTGAAAGTCGTCATGTGCGTTACTCCGTTGCGTTGACCAGTGCAGAATATTGCATCACGCACGAAATGCAAGAGGCTATTTTCGGCATGGTTAACGCGCGGTTTACCTTACCTCGGGAGGGTTAACACAGGGTGAAAAGAGAAAGGGCGGCTATTCGCCGCCCGTTGCCCTCCGGATTCTGCCCTCGTCGACATAGAGGGCGGTTGAATGTGGGATCAAATCGGCCTTGACGATTTTATGGGCCTCCTGCCCGGAGACCGCGACAGGGTCGCGCGTCTCCCGCTTCATATCGGCGCGACTGCCCTCGTGAAGGTGCACCCAGCGCCCTTGCTTGTCGCGTGTGACCCAGAACATCACGCGGCCCTTTCCGTGCCGCTGTAGCCCCATGGGGCGGCACGATAGCCGGGCAGGGATTGCAGGCTCATCTTGAGCGCCCAGACCAGCCACGCCTTGACCTCGCCGGTCTCGAACGTGTCATGCTCGCAGGCCTGATATTCGTAGCAGTCGATCAGCTTGGCCAGATAGCCCGCATCACCCTTTGCCGCGACGTTGTCGACGGTGAATTTATAGCCGTCGATTTCATCCTGAAAATACATGTTTTCCGGCGCGTCCTGATACAGGTGACGCAGGCTCTTGGCGTTTTCGTTGAGCAGCATTTTGCCCAGCGTGGTCAGATCGTCGGAATGCGGGAAGCGCGTTGCGTTCCGGCGCATGCTGACGGGAAAGCGGAACTCGGGAAATTCGGTTTTCGCCGAAAGCAGGACCGCGAGATTCAGGATCGCGTTGACGTGGGCATTTTCAACCATGAAGGCAGACATTGGGGAAACTCCGTTTGCGTTGACAATCCAAATGTAAAGCAATTCTGGACAAACGCAAGCGCCAAATTCTGGACATGAACAGTAGGGTTAACGAGGCGTTAAGCCGGCCGGCGCGGCGTTTACCTTAAGCGCTAAGGTTAATGCCCGCCGCGCGAAAAAAGAGCGGCGTTGCGAGGGGATGCAACGCCGCCCAGCCCGTTAGGCAAAGAGTCTGTAACCTCCAGTGCTACGGGTTTTCAGGACCTGTTCGCGCTCCCACTGGCGATAGGTGTAGACGTTGAGAATCGGGGCCTCGGCAATGCCGTTACACATGCCTTCCCGCGCCATCTCTTCGGCGACATACCAAAGGGCCTCGCCGTACTCTGCCAGCGCTTGCGCTTCCTTCTCAGAGCGGCGCGACAGGGTGACATTGCGCACCGCTGGCTTGCGCAGCGGCTTGTCAAATTTCATCGTATCGAGAATTTCAGTCTCGCAAATGAAACGCGGATCATACGTATCCCGATAGGTATAGTATGACGGTTCAAGCCCGGCATGCTCCAGCCCCTCGGGATCGCCGTCGTCCAGCCATGCCGCGTTAGGATTGCCGACGAAATAGTTTTGCAGCGGCACGCCCCACGCGTCTGGCGTGAAAGAGCAGCAATGCGTTGCTTCCTTATCGCGTGTCAGGACCAGTTCGAAACTGGCTTCAATCCATGCATAGGGATCATCCTGAGACATCGTGCCGGCCGATATCGCGGCGCGATTTGCTTCCTCCGAAAAGCGCGGAAAGCAGTCATCCGGCAATTGCCGGGCAATGATCAGAAATTTCTCTTTGGCCATGATCAGTCCTCCCACTTCCAATGGCCGATGGTGTTGCCGTTGTCGTCGCGGACGACGCCTTCGGCCTTGCCATGCGCTATGGCGTCGGCGACTTCGGCAAAGATGTTTTCGACCTGAGTGACTGGCGTTTCGCGAAACGCGTCATTGTCGGTTTCGAACTCCATTTTAAACATTTGGGGAACTCCGGTTGCGTTGACAGGTCCACACTATCAAAGAG
>NZ_RZSJ01000119.1:0-12593 GCF_003998025.1 Mesorhizobium sp. M8A.F.Ca.ET.021.01.1.1 | reverse complement strand
TTGCAGGGCGGCCGAAAGCGCCTTGGCGGTCTGGTCGGAAAGGGTGGCGTTGTCGTGTTCGGCGATGAGGAGAATTGCCATTTTATCTGTTCCTTTCCCGATCGCTTACAAAACGCCGGCTTCGTTCTTGAGCTTGTCGACCAGCTCGGCGACGCTCTTGACCTTGACGCCCGCCTTGCGGCCACCCGGCTCCTCGGTCTTGATGACCTTCAGGCGCGGCTTGACGTCGGCGCCGTAGTCGGCCGGGCTCTTCTCGTCCAGCGGCTTCTTCTTGGCCTTCATGATGTTGGGCAGCGAGGCATAGCGCGGCTGGTTGAGGCGAAGGTCGGCGGTGACGATCACCGGCATCTTCAACTCCACCGTCTGCAAGCCGCCGTCAACTTCGCGCGTCACCTTGGCATGGTCACCCTCGAGCACGACCTTGGACGCGAAGGTGCCCTGGGCCCAGCCAAGCAGGGCGGCCAGCATCTGGCCGGTCTGGTTGGAATCGTCGTCGATCGCCTGCTTGCCGAGAATGACAAGGCCTGGCTTCTCCGCATCGACCACGCCCTTCAGCACCTTGGCGACACCGAGCGGCTCGGTCTGCTCGTCGGTCTTGACCAGGATGGCGCGGTCGGCGCCCATGGCGAGCGCGGTGCGCAGTGTTTCCTGCGCCTGCTGCGGGCCGATCGACACGACGATGATCTCCTCGGCCTTGCCGGCTTCCTTGATCCGGATCGCTTCCTCGACCGCGATCTCGTCGAACGGGTTCATCGCCATCTTGACGTTGGCGAGTTCCACAGCCGAACCATCGGCCTTCACGCGAACCTTCACATTCGCGTCCACAACCCGCTTCACGGGCACAAGGATCTTCATTTGCCTGTCACCTCTTCACGCTAGTTGGGCGCGCTATAGCAGCCTGCGCCCTTTCTGAGTTGTCGAAAGCCGACATTCCTGACTGAATTCCGGCCAGACGGAATTCTGGCCGGATGGAAATTCTGGTCTTTGCCCGCCTTGGGCTGCGACGGAGACGTTTCCGTAATTGTGGCAACCCTTGCCGTCAATACGCTGGAAGCTGCTCAAATCGGTTCAGTTTGGGCCAGGAGGGTTTCCCCGGCCCCAGCGGGCCGTGGTGGCGGACGTTTGGGGCGTCGCTGGTTCGCCAACGGCCGGCGGCTGTTCGGGGGTCGGAACCACGGCATCCTCGTCGGCGGGGGCAAACAGCGGCACGCCGCGACTGCGCAGGACCAGCACCAGGACCGCGCCGGCAATGATGCCGCCGATGTGGCACGCCCAGGAGATCCGATCCTCGCCGCCGGCCGCGAACATGACGACCTGGAACGCCACCCACAGTATGAGCGGGATGAAGGCTGGAATGCGCAAAGGGATGCGGGCAAAGGCAAGCACCCACACCTTCACCCTGGGATAGAGGATCAGGTAGGCGACGACCACGCCGGCAATGGCGCCCGAGGCGCCGATCAGCGGCACTTGTGAATCCCAGGCGATGAGCCCCTGGAAAGCGGCTCCGGCGATGGCGCACAGGAAATAGAAGATCAGGTATCTGATATGGCCGAGCGCGTCCTCGACATTGTCGCCGAACACCCAAAGGAACAGCATGTTGCCGCCGAGATGGAAAATGTCGGCATGCAGGAAGGAGTAAGTGAGGTAGCTCAGGCTCTCGGGGATGATGACAAAGCGGGGGTCGAGTTCGGCCGTGTCGTGAACGACGGAGGGGATGAAGCCGAGGCCAAGCACGGCGGCATTGGTGAAGTCCTTGCCGCCGAGCGCCGTGGCGCAATAGATCACGGCGTTGGCGACGATCAGCCCGATCGTTACATATTGCAGCCTGATATGGCGCAGCCTGTTGGTGTCGTAAAGCGGGATGAACATCGGTCGTCGGCCCCTCCCGCCCTCCGGTCCGTTTCAGCGGTTCTTGCCGGGAACCCATAGCACGTCGGCATTTCCATTGTCATTGACCACCCGAGCGGCGACAAACAGGAAATCCGAGACGCGGTTGATGTACTTCAGCCCGTCGCGATTGACGTGTTCGGCCGGGTCCTGCGCCAGGGCCACCATCAGCCGCTCGGCTCGCCTGGCCACGGTGCGGGCGAGATGGAGGGCGGCCGCCGCCGGCGTGCCGCCGTTCAGCACGAAGGATTTCAGCGGCTGGAGGTCTTTGTTGAGGAGGTCGATGTCGTGCTCGACACGGTCGGTCTGGGCGGCAACGATGCGCAGCGGCTCGTAGCCGAGCGGCTTGCCGTCATCAGGCACGGCGAGGTCGGCGCCGAGGTCGAAAAGGTCGTTCTGGATGCGACCAAGCATGGCGTCGATCGCCTGATGGCTCTGTGCGGTATGCACGCGGGCCATGCCGATACAGGCATTGGCTTCGTCGACCGTGCCATAGGCGTCCACCCGGAGATCGGATTTCAGCCGCCGTTCGCCAGTGCCGAGGCCGGTTGTGCCGTCGTCTCCGGTGCGGGTGTAGATCTTGTTGAGCTTGACCACATCGCCTCCGAAAGGCCCTTACTTGCGGGTGAAATACACGGCCAGCAGGATCAGCGCCAGCGCCACGGCCTGCAGCAGAACGCGGGCCTGCATCAGCTTGTTGGACGTCACGCCGGAGCCGCCGCGCATCATGTTGATGAGGCCCCTGATCAGCACGACCACCACGGCGGCCATGACCAGAATGGCAAGGATGTTGAAGACGGTGGCCATTTTGCGTTTCCAGTTCTTCTCTTGTTCAAGCGCGCCGGGCGAGCAGGCGGTGCAGCATCGAGGCCGGCAGGATGCGTTTGAGCACGGCCCCGATCCTGGCCGACATTGTTACCACATAGTGTGGGCGCGGGTGCCGCGACAGAAGTGCATGGCGAAGCGCCTTGTGGACCACTTCCGGCCCGGGCTTCAGTGCCGATTGGCTGCCGCCGGCGCGCATGCGCTCCAGCTGCGCGGCATAGTCGGCGCGATGCACGGAATTCTCGTGATCGATATTCCTGAGGAACCAGGGCAAGCCATTGCTGGCGATCTTCGATTTCACCGGCCCCGGCTCGATCAGCGAGACATGGATGCCGCTGCCGGTTAGTTCCTGGCGCTGGCAGAGCATCAAGGCTTCCAAGGCGTGCTTGGATGCCGAATAGGCGCCACGGAAGCGCACCGGCACGAGACCCAGGATCGACGAGCAATGGACGAGGCGGCCGTGGCCCTGGCGGCGCATCACCGGAACCAGACGGCGGGTCAGGTCGTGCCAGCCGAAGAAATTGGCCTCGAACTGCTCTTTGAGCGCCGCAACGGACAGATCCTCGACGGCGCCGGCCTGGGCGTAAGCGCCGTTGTTGAACAGGGCATCGAGCTTGCCGCCGGTGCGCTCGAGTACGGCCGATGCCAGGGCGGCGATGGATCCCGGTTCCGTGTAGTCGAGATAGAAAGCCTCAATTCCGTCCGCTTCGAGCGCGGCGATGTCTTGCGGCTTGCGCGCCGTCGCGAACACCCGCCAGCCCTCGGCCTTCAATGCACGGGCGCAATAGGCGCCTATGCCGGAAGACGCACCGGTGACGATGATGGTGCGCAACTCTGCCGCTGGAGAATTCGGAGTTTGACGAAGGGTTGCCATTTGCCGCATTCCCTTCCCATATTCGCGGCGTCGAGACAATCGAAGGGAGCGCGCGTTCTTGCTGCGGAATATTGTCGCCCTGCGTCGCGTGCTCTACGACGCGCTCGGCCATTTCAACACCGATGACGGCTGGGCGATGGCCAGCCATCTGGCGATCACCTCGCTGATGGCGCTGTTTCCGTTCCTGATCTTCGCCACGACGCTGGGCAGCTTCCTCGGCGCCCAGGCCTTTGCCGACACGGCGGTGCATCTGGTCTTCGACACATGGCCCGAGCAGATCGCCAAACCGATCGCGCATGAAGTGCTCAACGTGCTGACCGTCAGGCGCAGCGACCTGTTGACCTATGGCGTGCTGCTTGCCGCCTATTTCGCCTCGAACGGCATCGAGGCGCTGCGCACGTCACTCAACCGCGCCTATCGGGTCACCGAGACGCGCGGCATCATCTACCGCCGGGTGCAGAGCATCTTCTTCGTGCTGATCGCGACCGCCGGGTTCCTGGCGATCAGCGTGCTTCTGGTGTTCGCGCCCCTGTTGGCGCGGCTGGCTGAAGCCCATTTCGAGTGGATCAAACCCTATACGGGCACGATCACGCTGTGGCGTTACGTCATTGCCTCGACCGTCATCATCGGCGGGCTCTTCGCCGTTCACTACTGGCTGCCGGCCGGCAAGCGCCGTTTCGTCTCGCTGGTGCCGGGCATCATCTTCACGCTGGCGGCATGGCTTATCGGCTCGACGATGTTTGCCACCTATCTCGACCATTTCTCGTCCTATGTGACGACCTATGCCGGTCTCGCCTCGATCATGATCGCGGTGGTTTTCCTCTACATCGTCTCGGCGATCTTCATCCTCGGCGGCGAGCTCAACGCCGCGATCAGCCGTTATCTGGAGGCGCGTGCCCGGGTGGGTTGACCGGCGGAATTGAAGAACGGAGGAAATGAAGAATTGAGGAGTTGAAGAACTGAGGAATTGGAGAAAAAGGCGCCATATCCGGCGCCGTGCACTTCTTCTTCAATTCTTCAGTTCCTCAATTCCTCAGTTCTGCAATTCCTCAATTCCTCCCCTGGCCGGTCGCGCCGTTGCCAGGCCCACGCCAAAGGTGGTGATCGCCATGCCGACGATTTGAAGTGCGTTGAGCTGTTCGTTGAACAGGGCCCAGGCGATGATGGCCGTCACCGCCGGCACGAGGTAGAATAACGAGGCCACTTTCGACATCTCGCCGTCGCGGATCATCACCATCAACAGGAAGATTGCGCCGAGCGACAGCACCAGCACCAACCAGGCCATGGCGAAGATCAGTTCGCCGTTGATGACGACGGCGTGCGTTTCGAAGGCGAGCGCGGCCACGATCATCAGCGAGGCGCCGCCGATATATTGCCACATGGTGGCCGCGACGAGGTCGCCGCCGGAGGCAAAGCGCTTCTGCCAGATGGTTCCGGCGCTCATGCCGAGCACCGAGACCAGCGAGGCGGTCAGCGTCGCCGCCGTCACGCCGCCGCCGAGCGCGCCGAGTTTTGGCCACAGCACAATGACGATGCCGACCAGGCCGATGCCAAGGCCAAGCCAGTGGCGCGGCAGAATGGCCTCGCCCAGGAACTTGCCGGCAAGCACCGCAGTGATCAGCGGCTGCAAGCCGACGATAAGGGCCGAAAATCCGGCGGGCATACCCCTGTGGATGGCCCAGAAGACGGCGCCGAGATAGACGCCATGCATCAGCACGCCGGCACCGGTGGCATGCAGCGCCTCCTCGCGGGTGGCTCGCTTCGAGCCCAGCACAAGCATCAGCACTGCCAGCAGGATGGCGGCTATGACGAAACGCGCCGCGAGGAAGGTGAATGGCTCCGCCCACGGCATGGCGTAGCGGGCGCCGATGAAGCCGGTTGCCCACAAGACAACGAAGGTGGCGGGGATGAACCGCTTGATGCTGTGCATTTTTCCGGAGACCGCCGTACTGGTGAGAATTGACCGTGGCGATGCTCTAACCCTGTTCAACCTGGCGCGCAAAACCAAACCGTTGATCCATACATCACCGGAATTCAACGGGTGAAGGGCTCAAAAAGGTGTCTCCCAAGGATTGCTGGGCTCAGAGCCCGATCGTCCGCCTGATGTCGTCTGGCGTCGTGCCGGCATCACGCAAGGCGGCAAGTCCGGTATCGCCAAGGCTCTTCGACAGTTTTCGGCCGTCCGGCCCTAAGACCAGCCGATGGTGGAAATAGGCGGGTGGCTGCAATCCCAGAATCTCCTGAAGCAGTCGCTGCACGCCGGTCGCGGAAAACAGGTCCTGTCCGCGCAGGACATGGCTGACGCCTTGCAGCGCGTCGTCGACGATGACGGCGAGGTGGTAGCTGGTCGGGATGTCGCGGCGCGCCACGATCACGTCGCCCCAGTCCTGCGGACGGGCCTCGACCAGGTGCGTCGCGGATAGCGTCTCATCGCTGAATTCGGCCCATGCGAGGTCGTTGCCGGCACGCGCCATGGCGGCGCCGACGTCCAGCCGCCAGGCGAAGGGTGTATTCTCGGCAATCCGCCGCCTGCGTTCTTTCATCGGCAATGCCTTGTCGGCTGGCGGATAGAGCGGCACACCGTCGGGATCGCGCGGCCAGTCGCGCCCGCGCATTTCGCTGTCGGCGATGAAAGCCCTGATCTCGCCACGGCTCATGAAGGCGGGATAGACCAGTTCCTCGCGGATCAGGCGCTCGAGCACCGTCCGGTATTCCGCGAAATGCTCGGACTGGCGGCGCACCGGCTCTTGCCAGCCAAGCCCCAGCCATTTCAGGTCGGCAAGCATGCCCGCCTCGAACTCCGGCGTGCAGCGCGTGGTGTCGATATCCTCGATACGCAGCAGCAGACGGCCGCCTGACGCCTTTGCCAGCTTCTGGTTGAGCAACGCCGAATAGGCGTGGCCCAGATGCAGTTCGCCATTGGGGCTGGGCGCGAAGCGGAATGTCAGGAGCGTCATGTCTCGGGCGGCAATCGGGTTGTGCTGCGGTTTTGGCGGTTGCTACTTTGCGGCACATTCGCGGACAAGGATACCATGCAGCGCATCGCGACACTGGACGACGTTGAACGGGGACTGGATGCGCTTTGCATCATCGATCCGCGCCTGGAAAAAGTGCGCGGCATGGCCGGCGAGGTGCCGCTCAGGCTTTCGGAGCCCGGGTTCAGGAGCCTCGCCTCGATCATCGTGTCGCAGCAAGTTTCCCGGGCGAGTGCCGATGCCATCTTCGGCCGGCTGACGAAATTGGTCGATCCGCTAACGCCGCGGGCTATCCTTGCCGCCGGCGAGGACATGTTTCGCGAGGCCGGCCTGTCGCGGCCCAAGCAGCGTGGTCTTGTCGCGGCCGCCCAAGCGGTGGCCGACGGCCTCGACCTGCATCATCTCTGTTCGCTCGACGCCGGGGAAGCGATCGCGGCAATGACAGCGGTGCCTGGTATCGGCCCCTGGACGTCGGAAGTCTATCTGTTGTTTGCCGCCGGACACCCCGATATTTTCCCGGCGCGTGACGTCGCCCTGCAGAGCGCCGTCGGCCACGCGCTCGGCATCGACCCGCGCCCGCCTGAGAAAACACTGATCGCCTTGGCCGAATCATGGAGCCCGTGGCGAGGTGTCGCATCGCGGCTTTTCTGGTCCTATTATCGCGAAACCAGGGGCCGAGACGCCGCACCGCCGGCCTGAATCCGCAAAAAAGCATAAAAATCATGTGTTTTTGGCACGCCGCGCCCGCGACAATCCGCTTCACATCCCTGTCATGTCAGGCTTACAGTATCCGCGCCGAACGGTCGGGCTTTTGAAGCAGCACGTGACCCTTTCCGAAAGTCGAATTCGATTTTCGGGATCATGTGCGAACCAAGGAGGTCAACAAGGTGACGGTTGCCGTATCTCCGGATGGGCTTCCAGCGCTGGTGCTGAATGCGGATTACCGTCCGCTCAGCTATTACCCCTTGTCGCTCTGGTCCTGGCAGGACGCCATCAAGGCGGTATTCCTCGACCGGGTGAACATCGTCGCCGAATACGAGCATGCGGTGTCCTCGCCGACCTTCTCGATGAAGCTGCCGAGCGTGGTCAGCCTGAAGGCCTATGTGAAGCCGTCGAGGCACCCGGCGTTCACCCGCTTCAACGTCTTCCTGCGCGACCGCTTCCAGTGCCAGTATTGCGGCACGCCCGAGGACCTGACCTTCGACCACGTCATCCCCCGTCATCGCGGCGGCGCGACGACATGGGAGAACGTCGTCGCCGCCTGTTCGCCTTGCAATCTGAGGAAGGGCGGCATGATGCCGGCGCATGCCAAGATGTTTCCTCTGCAGAAGCCCTACCAGCCGACGGTGCATGATCTGCACAACAACGGCCGGCTGTTCCCGCCCAACCATCTGCATGAAAGCTGGATGGATTATCTCTACTGGGACGTCGAACTGGAGCCTTGAGTTTTCGACATTCGGATGGCTGGCCGCCCCGATTTTGGGGTCTGAGTAGCTACTGGCGTGTCTACCGAGCGCCGCATCGTGTCATGGGCGTTCAATCCTGAGCGGTCGGCCGGATGACGATGCTGCCCACATCCACGTCATCAGGTTGATCGATGGCGTATGCGATGCCCCGCGCGATCGCGGCAGGCGGGATGGCGATAGCCCCGATCCGTGCCGCAATGGTCTCCTTGACCGCCATGTCGGTGAACGAGTCGGCGAGATTGGTCGCGATCATACCAGGCGACACCTCGGTCACTCGCAGATGCGGTCCTGCTTCCTGCCGCAGGGTCTCGCTGACTGTCCGAACGGCATTCTTGGTCGCGGCATAGACCCCCATCGTCGGCACGATCTTGATGCCGGCCGTCGATACCACGTTGATGACATGTCCGCTGCGCTGGCGTGCGAAGATCGGCAGCGCAGCGGCGATCCCGTACAGCGTGCCACGCAGGTTTACGTCGATCATCGCGTCCCAATCTTCGACCCTCAGGGCATCAAAGCGCGAAATAGGGCTGATACCGGCATTGTTGACTATGACATCCAGCCCGCCTTCACGGTCCACCGCGAGTGCCACGAGGGCCTCAAGATCGGCACGAACGGTCACGTCGGTCACCTTGTAGGCCACCTTGCCTCCGACCGCGGCAATATCCCGGGCGACCTCCGCCAGGGCGTCCTCGCGCCGTGCGCCGAGCACCACCGTCGCACCCGCTTCCGCTAGGAGAATTGCGGTCGCGCGGCCGATGCCGCTGCTCGCCCCGGTGATCGCCACCACTTTGCCAACAATGCTCATGTTCATCTCCTTTTCACCAGAGATGGGTAAAGCGCGCTGGACGTGCTATGCTTGAATGGCCATGAGTTTGTCGCAATCGTCTCGAACCTTCGATCCGCTATCGGATGTACTTACGGTGCTCGATGCGCGGGCGACCCGGAGGACGCGCTTGGAGGGCTCCGGCGACTGGGCGTCGGCGTTTCCCGCGCGAGAGCGCCTGAAATTCGTCGCTGTTCTGCGTGGGGTGAGCTGGCTCCTGCTGCCCAATGTTGCTCCCCAGCGGATCGAGGCGGGCGACTGCTGCTTGATCGGCTTCACTGAATATGTGGTTGCGAGCAATCCCGCCCTGATGCCGATCGACGGTTCGTCACTGTACGCCGAAGGAAATGACCTTGTGCGCCTGGGGGGTGACGACGCGGTGGCGCTCGGCGGTGGAATTTCTTTTACGCGAGGGAATGCTGCCTTTCTCCTCGATATGCTGCCGGCGTTCATGCACATCCCCAGCACGTCGACTGGAGCCGCGGCGATCACGGCGGTCCTGGGTCTGTTGGACGCGGAAGCAGGGCAGCCCGCGATGGGAAACGACGTCGTCACGGCCAGGTTGGCCGAGGTTCTTATGATCCAGGCGATCCGCACTTTCGCATCGGCTTCGGACACGACCCACGGTTGGCTTGCTGCGTTGGTGGATCCACGCATTGGCCGAGCGATCCAATGTTTTCATGCCGATATCGCGCGGCCGTGGACCGTTGCCGATCTGGCCGGCGTGGCCGGGATGTCGCGGGCCGCCTTCTCGGCGGCCTTTACCCATCGCGTAGGACAGGCACCACTCGCCTATGTCCGCAGGTGGCGAATGACGCGCGCACGGGCCGCGCTGGCCGAACGTTATTCGAGCGTTGGCAAGGTGGCGGCGAGTGTCGGCTACACCTCTCAAAGCGCATTTGGCCACGCTTTTCGTCGAACCTTTGGTGCCGCACCACGACAGCACACGGCTTGAGGCGGGAGCCTATCTGGCAGACTTATCTCCGCTTATCTCCCGGTCCGCTATTGCCCTTGTCTCCACCAGGCCACGACGGCACTGACGTGTCAGTCGCGGGAAAATGCGCCGCGGAAGGCGACGGCGGCGAGGATCAGGCTGGCGATGGCGTTCCAGCCGGCCAGTGACAGGCCAAGGATGCGCAGCGCCGCCTTGTCGCAAGAGGGCGGCACGAATTTGTCGAGCGCGTCGAGCACGCCTTTGCCGCCGGTGTCGACCGGGCCGGCGCCCGCCGTGCAATCGGCCGGACCCTGCCACCAGGCCCATTCGACGCCGGAGTGATAGACGCCAAGATAAAGGCCGTAGAGCATCAAGAGGCCGCCGATGGCCAGCAGACCGCGCGCCACCCATGCCGGTGCGCGCAGCATCGATGCGATCACCGCCAGCACCATCAAGGGCACGCCGATGTAATACGGCGTGCGCTGTTCCAGACAGAGATGGCAGGGGATGTAGCCGCCGATATGCTGGAAGCCGAGCGCCGAGCCAACGGTCGCGGCCATCGCGACCGCTAGAAACAAGGCAGCGCGTGTCCGCTGGCGTCCGGTATCGGCATTCATGGTCGCTGTCATGGTTCTATCGTCCGTTGTGTTCGCCGCCCGCCAGGTCCGCCTGCCACTCTCAAAACCGTCAACCGGTTTTGAGAGGGCCTCAGACGACGTATTTGATCAGGATATAGAGCAAAATCAGGGCAACCGCGGCGGCGCCGGCGATCAGGCCCAGGCGCTTTTCGATGAATTCGCGGATTGGCTCGCCATAGCGGCGCAAAAGCCACGCCAGGAGCAGGAAGCGGCCGCCACGCGCGATGATCGCCAGCACGATGAATAGCGCCAGGTTGACGCCCAGCGCGCCGGACAGGATCGTCACCACCTTGATCGGCGGCAGATGCGCGGCACCCGAGGTGACCAGCATCAGGGCGATGAACTCGATGCTTACGCCCGCGGAGGAGCGCAACTGTTCGAACTCGTCATACTTGCCGTAGAATTCGAGGATAGGCCGCGCCACCGCGTCATAGGCGTAGTGGCCGATGAACCAGCCGGCAATGCCGCCCAGTACCGAAGCGACGGTGGCGATGAAGGCATAGCGATAGGCCCGGTCCGGCCGCGACAATGCCATCGGCAGATAGAGCACGTCGGCCGGCACCAGGAACACCGAGCTTTCGACGAAGGCGATGAAGGCCAGCCACCATTCGGCGGATTTGCGGGCCGCCAGTGACAAGGTCCAGTCGTACAGTCCGCGAAGCATCGGCTCTCCTAGTGGATGTGGCCCAAAAACCGCGCCGCACCCATGTCTCCAGATACGCCGCGCTTTGAGGCGCCGCCTGTCTAGAAAGATTTTCCGCGCTGCACAATGGCAGCATCGCCACGAAATCGAAAGGCGAAGATTGGTCGCATCCAGTGCGATACCGAGAATTGGCCAGTTGACGAACAGGCCTCCGACCGTATAGTCCGCGCCCATCCAGGCCGCCCGGCCTGAGCCCCTATGGCGGAATTGGTAGACGCGCTCGACTCAAAATCGAGTTCCGCAAGGAGTGCTGGTTCGATCCCGGCTAGGGGCACCATTCCATGTTCAGCTGCTGTTTCACCTTTGCTTGCCCGCGGATGGCCAGGCAAGCTCGGTGAGGCATGGCTGTCTGATGACAATGAGGGCTGTTGGTCAGGTGACAGCAGGCGCAGCGGTATTTCGCCGAATCTCATGCTCGGCGGTTCATCCAGGACAATTCGGAGCAGCAGGCCGGCGCCGTTGCGGCAACCTGCCCCGCGACACGATGTTCCACTCGGTCGTCATGATGGGAGGGTCGAAATGCTGCCGCGACAACTTCGATCAGAGCGCCCTGCGAAGTATCCATCGGGAAATCAGGAAGTTGAGGATCGTCGTGATCGCAAGGGTTATAAAGAACGCGGCCGCGGTCTTCTGCAGGATGCTCCGCAGAAAGTGAAGACTCGCCAATCCGATCAGGAAGACGACAATGATCGAGCCCCCCAGTGCCAGTCGATCGGCAAAGCCGGTGCGTCCTCCGGGAAAGACACGCTCGGGATAGAGCACCATGACGAACAACAGACCTGCCAGCCAGGCAATTGCATAGGAAAGACCTGAAGGCAGGACAGCGAGGCCGGCAAAATAGACGAGGCTGGTCAAAGCTGTGTTGAGACTACCGGCGACGAGGAAGCGGACAGCGTCTGCGCGCATTCGGTCAACGGCGGTCCTGTCTGACTACGCTGAGGAAATCCGTATAGTCCCTGATGTAGTCACCCGCATCATAGTGATGCGAGGCCATGACCAGCAGGACCGTGTCCGGCTGGAATTTGTACTGGATTCCCCAGATGCCCGGCGGCATATAGAGCCCGATCGACGGTTCGGCCAGAGAAACCTCTTTTCTGTCATGGCCGTTGTCGAGGACAACGGAAAGCCGGCCATGGGCCGCGATCAGGAATTGATGGCATTCGCGATGCGCGTGCTCGCCCCTGACCTTGTCGGAAGGCACACCGTAGACCAGAAAGGAGCGCGCCGGTTTGAAGGGCAGGTTCGAACCGAACTCCAGCGGTGCGATCTCGCCGCGCAGGTCGCCAAAATGCGGCAGCCTCCAGAGTTCGCTGCCGCCGATGCCAAGCGGCATTCTTTCGCCGGGCGTATCGGGGAATGTCTGCGTCACCGTCGGCTGGATTTGCGGACCGGTCTGGTAGCCGATGATGATGGCTGGATTTCCGACCACCACCGCATTGGCGGGAACAATCCTGGTCACCACCCCGCC
>NZ_RZSJ01000118.1:0-12703 GCF_003998025.1 Mesorhizobium sp. M8A.F.Ca.ET.021.01.1.1 | reverse complement strand
GGGTTTGCGCCCCTCGGGCGCGGAGACGCAGACACGCGTCAGACAATTGCTGGAGACGGTCGGCCTTTCCGGTCAGGATTCCAACCGCTATCCGCACGAATTCTCCGGTGGCCAGCGCCAGCGCATCTCTATCGCCCGGGCATTGGCTGCCGAACCGGAGTTTCTGGTCTGTGACGAGCCGACCTCGGCTCTCGATGTGTCGGTGCAGGCGCAGATCCTCAATCTGCTCAAAGACCTGCAGCGTGAACTCGGCCTCACCTATTTGTTCATCAGCCACAATCTGGCGGCCGTGAGGCACGTGTCGGACCGTGTCGCCGTCATGTATCTCGGCCGGATCGTGGAGGAAGCCGCAACCGATGAAATCTTCGAACGGCCGCAACATCCCTATACGCGCTTCCTGCTCGATACCGTGCCCAATCTAGATCGCCCAAACCGCGATCGCGTGCCGGCGACAGTCGACCTGCCGAGCCCGATCGATCCGCCGCCTGGCTGCGCCTACAATCCGCGCTGTCCGCTGGCCACCGATACCTGCCGGACTGACGCACCCGAATCCCGCCCTGTCGGCGGCACGTTGGTGCGCTGCCATCATGCGACCCTCTAGCGCGATGCGCGTTGAGCAGGATCAAAGCAGTCGGGATCATCGCCGCATGGAAGTGAGGTAACGCCTTGCGTATTCTCATCGTCAATCCCAACACAACCGCCAGCATGACCGCGACGATCGCCAGGGCTGCATCCGCGGTCGCGGCGAGCTCGACTGAGATACTCGCCGCCACATCCGGCATGGGCCCAGCTTCGATCGAAGGTTATTACGACGAGGCACTGGCGGTACCGGGTCTGCTTGATGAAATCGCAGGCGGCGAGCGCAATGGGGCCGACGCTGCGGTGATCGCCTGTTTCGACGATACCGGCCTTGATGCTGCACGAGCACTCGCCACCATTCCCGTTATCGGCATCTGCGAAGCCGCCTTGGTGACCGCAGCTTTCATCGCCCAGCGTTTTACCGTGGTGACAACCATGGATCGCTCCCGGGTACCGCTAGAAGCGCTGGTGCAGCGCTACGGGATGCAAAGCAAGGCGAAGGTGCGCGCGGCCGACATTCCGGTACTGTCGCTTGAGGATCCAGCATCGGACGCAAAATCAAAACTCAGGAGCGAGATCGCCCGCGCACTCTCTGAGGATCGCGCTGAGGCGATCGTACTCGGCTGCGCCGGCATGGCCGACCTTATGGATGAGCTGCGCCGCGAATACGGCGTGCCCGTGATCGACGGCGTGGCGGCTGCGGTGAAACAGGCCGAGGCGCTAGTGGCGCAAGGGTTAAGCACGTCAAAACGGGGGGCATATGCCTATCCCTTGGCGAAACCCTATGCTGGCGCGCTTGCATCCTTTGCTCCGGCAGTTTTGGCACCTGCGAACACTGACCACGTCCTCAACAGTGTGACGGGCTTTTACCCCAAGGGAAACGCTTCCGGTTGATTCAGAATCGGTTTGCCGTCGACCAACCGTGCAACCATTCGGTGGCATAAAGCAGGCGATACATTGCCTCCTCGATACTCTTGACCGGCCCTGGACATATCGTGCGATACGGACTGCCAGCGCTCCCATGTTACCTGGCATCATCCCGTCGAATGCGGCCTCGCCGAGCTCAAGCGGTTCCACGGGTGACGACCCGCTTCGAGAAATAGGTCAAGCCGCGTCAATAGACGCGGGATGCCTGAACGTCCGTTTCTGACATTCCGAGCCTCGAAGCCGCAAGTCAGCTTACGTGAAGAGTTTCGGGCGCCGGCAGGCGTACGAAAGTCCCCGAGGAAGGAACCCGCGGGCCACAAGTCGATGGCTATGGGGATTTCGATCTGCGGCTGATGTCGGCGATGGCGCGACCGCCGCTGGGAAGCGCAGGGGTGGATGCGGACAGGCCGCTTCGTTGCGCCTCCGCGCGGTATTGCCGACCCGGCATGCGGTTGGGTGTGGCCCTGTCGACATCGATAGTCACCATGGGCGCGCGCGGGGCCGTTGCCGGAGGCGAAGCGCCTGCGGCTGAAGGCTCGACCATTCCATGCCGGGTCATGGCGTGCTGCTCCCGCTCGACCGGGAACCGTGTCAATTTTTTGAAGTGTCCGTGATAATTTCCAGCTTGAGATCAAGCAAATGAAGGACGCTCGCCGTTGCCAGTCTGAATGGTCGTTCTCGCTTGGAAGGACCGCGCTGCATTACAGTCACAGACACGAACCAATGAAGGGCGCACGGCGAACGCCCGCTGACTGAAACCGCCAGAAATACGTCAGTCGAAGTAGCCATCCGCGTGATCATTTGCAAGAAGGACGAGCGTGCGAAATCCGGAGGCGGATCGGGCCACATAATGCTGATGGAACAGGATCATGGCCAAGCGTAGAGGGTGACGATTTTGGTCAGCCTAACCAAGTGCCCAGGGACTAAGCTGCCCTTGAACGACGGTCTCTGAGCGCAAAGGAACCCGCCTATTTGCACGCCGTTGCACGCCGCAACTCTCCGACGCGCCGACTGCACTTACAACCGTTCCCAACTTCGTTCAGATCAATCCTGTGTTTTGCCAGGAGATCGAAAGAGGTCTATCTAAACCAAACAGCGAAAGAGGCGATCGCGCCGGAAATGGTTCGGCAAACCACGCTATTCCGCCTAACCCCTACTCCCACTCGATGATCAACTGGAGCATCAACGAATTGAATTTATTATATAATTTCTATCAATGAGTTCGATAATACCGTTCCAAATACCGTCGGATTCCTACGCTGTTGAAAAGGCTACAACAATGTAGTCGCTGTCGCGGCATGCATTCTTTTGACTACATCATTTCCGTCAGCGCCTTTGCGGCGCCCAAGGCGCACTTCGTTTGGCCGGCTGTGGCGGACGCCGTACGCAAAACCGGCACAGGACAGCGGTTGCTTCAGTTTGGGTATGCATCGCTTCCCGTTTGGCCCCCAAGCACAAACGAACTTACACAATTCGACAGCAGCGTTTGCGGACGCCCAATTTCCCCGGGCGTGAGCATCCCGTGCCTGAACAAGGTGACCACGCGACACCTCAAACCGATGCTGCTTTAGAAGCAACAGCAACTCGGAATCGGTTTGCGGGAGCCCAATGTCCGTGGGAAGGCTGCGCCGGAGAATGCCATCCGATACTGTGAACCCGTCTTGCTCCAGTCCGTAGCGGAGCCTTTGAAACTCGGGCTTCTCAACGGTCGGCTTCGACCATTCATATACTGGCTTGACGGCGGGAAGACGCGCAGCCGCGCGTTCAACCAGCGCGTTTTCAAGTAGTCCATCGTCAACGGGATGTCTCGGATTTCTATCGATGAACTGCTTCAGTTCAACCATCCGTGCTTTTGCGCTACCACCTCCGATATTCTCGTAAACGCTGGGCCCAAAGTCGGTGAGCAGCGCACTGATTTCAGCCTGCGTCAGGTTCTCCAGAACGTCAGCCGCCGCAATAATCGTCCGGCGCGAAAACAGCGAGCGCGTCGCCTCGCGAGCGGGCCCGAAATACTGCTCGACCCGATCATTGGCATGGCGCTCTAGGAACTTTCGCGCCTCCAGGTCCGTCAGGGGGAAGAACCCCTCCAACACACCATCATGACCTGCCAGCAGCTCAAA
The DNA here is from genome assembly GCF_003998025.1 of Mesorhizobium sp. M8A.F.Ca.ET.021.01.1.1. Taxonomy (NCBI): domain Bacteria; kingdom Pseudomonadati; phylum Pseudomonadota; class Alphaproteobacteria; order Hyphomicrobiales; family Phyllobacteriaceae; genus Mesorhizobium; species Mesorhizobium sp. M8A.F.Ca.ET.021.01.1.1. The sequence continues at coordinate 9,077 of NZ_RZSJ01000118.1, read as the reverse complement.
GAACACGCCGCTTGGTGTCCGGTAAAGCGTCCAGGAGGCATCCGACCTGTCGTCGCCGTGGTCGCCTCGGGCTAATCGCTCGGAGGTTTCGGTATCGTACACGACCCCGTTTATAATCCTCCTCATGCTACACCCGCCGCGAAGCCGCCTCGGCAATACCAGTCACTGTCGGCCAACGCCTGGTAGGAGGCCGTCCGCCAACCATTCACATTTACCAGCCGACAGCTGTTCGCCGTGCTCTGCAGAAGTGAGCGCACATCGTCCGCGCCGCCATCTGCATAGTTTGTGTTCATCAGATCGCTTAGTTCGGTAAGTTCCTGTGCGGCCTTTGCCGCATATCGGCTCGCCAGATTGAGCATCTTAAACTGGCGCTGGACCCGGGAGGTCAAGATTTCGCTCCAGCCGGCTGGTGGGGAAACGAGGAACCGCAGAGCCGCAGGCGTACCTTCGACGACTTCAGCGACAAGCCAGGGCTCGCCTTCGATATCGTCATAGTAGGGATGGATAGTCTCTTCGCTCGCCGTCAATGGCCGGACATCCGACTTGGCCTTGTTACAGTCATGACAGGCCGGAATCAGGTTCCACGGGGCTACCGCGAGCGCAGGAAACTGAGTTTTCGGTAAATAGTGATCGAGGGTTGAGACCACGTGTTGGCCACAGAGCGGGCATCGGCCGTGCTTCGGAGCGGCCATTAGTTCATCATAGACGGTCCGGCCAGGGGCCCCCTTCGCGGCCAATCTGCCAGTGTAGACCCTCGACATTTCCTTGACTGTTACAATACCGTCGATGTTCGCACTCGGTGCAATGGTGTGGATCTCATTGTTGGAGGCCGCGTCATCGAACTCGATCGAGGCGCCAACGATTGCAGCGGTTACGCTCACAAGGCGCTGTTTGAGGTCCTCATTTGCCACCTTGCTGATCGTCGTGGTGAACACATCTTCGGCCGTTTGTTCGGGCTTTGGCAATTTCCACATCAGTCATCGCCATTCGCGTCGCGTGCAGCGATAAGGCCTCGAACGATCGCCTGGCCTTCGAGGCCAAGTTGACCGACGAAGTGTTCGACGATCTCATCGAAGTCGCCACCCGCCGCCACCTGATCTCGCAGCATCCTATGGAAGCCGGACCCTGTTACCTCCAAGCCGAAGACCTCGCGGGTCAGAATTTCCACGTTCTCACCAAAGGTCTCAATTTCTGGACGTTCGGCGACGACAGTGCGTCCGTTGCGTCGAATCTTCCAGACGCAACTCATTGGCACCTCCTGCAACACGACAGGGGAGTGGGTTGAGTATTGCGGACCAGAGGACTTGTCCCTCGGAACGCTGATTGGAGTGAAATCGTCAAACGCGCTGAAGCTGACCGACACGAGCCCTGTAAATGAGCCGGCGTCTTCGTCGTCGTGACTGACGACGAAGCGCCCCTTTGCGCGATCGTTGTCATCCAAGAACGCTTCTGTCATCGAGTTTAGCAGGTAGGTCTTGCCCACACCGTTCCGCCCCGTGATGACATGGATGTTGGTCGGTGGCTGAACTTCGGGAAACACCCCAAACGTCAATTCCACCCGCTGCGTAATCGACCTGCGATCGCGAGGCATCCTGTATGAGAATTCGAAGGGTGTGACGCGAGCCCCACCACGTGCCATGCGGCGGTACTGCCCACGCACCGCCTGCGTCGACACGGAACGAAGCAGCGATAGTCCCGTGACACGCTCCTGCAGCGCGCGCTCAAAAAGATCCGAATCGAAAGCGAGGTCCCTGAGGCCTTCGAGGATTCGGTCGCGTAGCTCGGGCCCGATTTCGTTCAGCGCGGCATAATAGGTATCGTCCTGGCCCAAAGAGAAAAATTGCTCCTCCAAGGCCTCGAAGCGCTCTGGAATGTCGGGACGCCGCTGAGGTTTCTCCATCCCGACTTGGCCGATTTTCACGGACCCGATGTCCCGACTCTCACCATCGGCATCGATGTAGGTCAGGAAATACATGGTCGAGAATGCGAACCAATCGTCCCAGTTGTCGCTGATTAGAAATGCTCGCGATCGAGCCTTGCTCGGCGGCCGCCCGCCGACAGGCAATACTGTAAAGAACACGCTCCCTCCCCCCAACCCGCGAATAGAAATTCTATACCAGTATCTCGCCATGGAAGGCGACAGGCGAAATGAGCCGCGAATCAGATGGATCGGTGCAGGATTACAACTGGGGTCGACAGCAAGGATGTCGGACGTGGGGTTGCATCGCAGTGACCGATCTAAGGATACCGAGCCTTTATCTGATGCATCGCCGTGCCAATGGCCGCCATCATCTTCTGGGACATCGTAACCAGCGTTTGGGTACTCGCCGCATCGAACTCCAAGATCGGCACCTGCTCGATATCGCTATGGTAGTCGGATCGCCAGGGTCGAACATAGTAGCTCTGGGAGTCAGAATGAGCGTAAACTTGGTGACGCAGGCGAATGACATTCATGTGCAGCGCAGCTTCTGCTGTGTCGTAGGTATCCAGAAGCTCCTTGGGAAATTGTGGCCACCCCCTGCTCCCTCCGAACGCGCGCCCATACGGGTGACCATTCCACCCCTTCTTTAAGATAAACAGCCCGTAGCTGTGAGCAGCAGCCAAGTCGTGGCGTGCAGCATGCAGCTTACCGTAGAGTCTGTTATCCACATCGTCGAAATGGAGTTCTTTACTTTCGCTCGTTGTCAATGAAGCGGCCTCATGCCTGCCTGGGCGTGTGCAAGCATACAACAACTAATGAGTTCAGCCGGTGTTAGCTTCGGGGTGCCTGGAATGCGCTATTTGCACCCCGCGCAGCCTCGTGGGCTAGATAAGTTCGATCCAAGCCGGCGCATGGTCACTCGGCTTTTCCTCACCACGCAACTCGACATCCACACCGGAGTTGCGGAGCCTGTCGGAAACTGAGGGATTAATGAGCAGATGGTCCATTCGGAAGCCAGAGCTCCTATCGTAGCCACCGCCGTAGGAGAAATTCCAGTAGGTGTAGACGCCCTTCTCCGGATGAATGCGTCGAACCGCATCGATCCACCCATTCTCAAGCATCTCGGCATAGGCTCGCCGGCTCTCGGGGAAGTAAACCGCATCGCCTAGCCATCGTCGCGGCACCACAGCGTCAATTGGGGTTGGAACGACATTGTAGTCTCCGCACAGCACAGTTGGTGCTCCCTCTTTGAGCAGGACTTGGCCGTGGCTGATCAGACGGTCGAACCAGCGTAGCTTATAGTCGAACTTGGGACCAGGCGCTGGATTCCCATTCGGCAGGTAAAGGCAGCCGACAACAAGCCCGTCCACGTCGGCCTCGATGTAGCGGCTGTGCGTATCATCAGGATCGCCCGGCAGACCGCGCCGGCGTTCCACCGGGTCCATTCCCCGAGATAGAATGGCCACTCCATTGTAGGATTTCTGGCCATGCCAGACCGCGCCGTATCCCGCCTCGCGGATCGCGTCGGCTGGAAACTTCTCGTCCGACGTTTTCAGTTCCTGCAGGCAGACGATGTCGTAGTCCCTTGCCCTGAGCCATTTGAGGAGCACGGGCAGCCGGCCATTGACGCCGTTCACATTGAAGGTGGCGATGCGGACCATCTGTCCTCGCGGCCGAGGCTCACTTCTTGCCCAGTTTTTCCTCGACCTTCTTGCGACTGTTGCCGACCGATTTCACAGCCGACTTGACACCAGCCTTGGTGGCCCCAGTCTTGCCCGCCTCGTATTTCACCTCATGATCCTGCCCACCAGCGACTTTCGCGCGGTCCTGGCTACGTCCGCGAGTTGTTTGAGTAGTGGCCATTTCTTCCTCCAAGGGGTTGCGTGCAGTTCCCAACAACGCGGTCGGGCTCTTCCGGTTCAATCGATAGACGCGCGGAGTGGAACTGAATCTCAGGTCAGAGTATTGAATCGCACAATGTATGCGAGTTCCCTATGTCGGCCGTAGAGGCCGCTCTCAGCAAGAAGCGCGCACGGCGCAAGGACTCGGAATCTATCCCTCCATACGCGCTTCCCAAGTTTCGCCCATTCCAGCTCTGCACGCTGACAGACGACATACCGGTGGGCGCCGACTGGCTCTTCGAAATGAAGTTCGATGGCTATCGCGCGCAGGCCGCGATCTCCGGCTCGGAGGTCGTGGTCTATACCCGCAACGGCCACGACTGGACCCGCCAGTTCAAGGTGATCGTGCCGCCGCTGAGGTCGCTGACCAAGGGCTCCGCGCTTATCGATGGCGAGATCGTGGCCATCGACAGCCAGGGTCGCAGCAATTTCTCCATGCTGAAAACCGGCATCGCCGCGGGCATGCCGCTCAAGTTCTATGCCTTCGATCTGCTCGAATTGAACGGCGACGATCTGTCGAACCGTCCACTCCTCGACCGCAAGGAAAGACTTGAGGTCCTTCTGGGCAAGCGGGAGCCCGGCGACAGCCTGCAATTCTCCAGTCATATCGCCGACAATGGGAAGAAAGTCTTCGACACCATGTGCGCCGGCGGCCACGAAGGTGTCATCGCCAAGCGCGCGGACAGCCGGTATGTCGGCGACCGCGCCCCCACCTGGCTCAAGATCAAGTGCACAAGACGACAGGAGTTCGTGGTCGGCGGTTACCGCCCAAGCGACACCGGACGCGGCATGGCATCGCTGATCTTGGGTACCTATGAGAACGGCAAGCTGATCTATCGTGGCCGCGTCGGCACTGGCTTCACCCAGCCGATGCGCAAGAACATCCTCGAGCAACTTGAGAAGCGTCGCCTCGATAAGCCGGCCTTCGCCTCCGTACCGCGGGACATCGCGCGCCGAGCCAGATGGGTCAAGCCCGAGCTTGTTGCCGAGGTTGCGTATTCGGAGGTCACACCAGATGGCAGCCTGCGACATCCAAGCTTTCAGGGCATGCGCGAAGACAAGCGAGCCGATCAGGTGGCGATGGAAATGCCGAAGACACCGGCGACGCCTGGCGCCGCCAATCTCGATCCGGCGATCGGCAAGGAGGTCGCCGTCGCGGTCGGCGTCAAGCTGACGCATCCGGACAAGGTTAGGTATCCCGGCACCAAGGTTACAAAGGCTACGCTCGCCGCCTACTACGCCGCGGTCGTTGAGAAGATGTTGCCGCATATCCAGGATCGGCCGCTGTCACTGGTGCGCGACACTGATGGCGATCTGCGGCAGACCTTTTTTCAGAAGCACAAGCTGCCAGGCATGCCCAAGGCCATCCACGACGGCCATTTGGAGAAGATGTCCGGCAAGGAAAGACGCATCCTTTGGGTCGACGATCTGGCGGGGCTGATCGCCGGCGTCCAAATGAACGTGCTGGAATTCCACGTGTGGGGCAGCCTGCGCCAGCAGCCGAAACTGCCGCATCGCATGATCTTCGATATCGATCCCGACGAGGGCCTTGGTTTCAACGACGTCAAGCAGGCAGCCCTCGACATCCGGGGCGTTCTGGAAGCGCTCGGCCTTCAATCCTGGCCGCTGCTGTCCGGAGGCAAAGGCGTTCACGTGGTCGTTCCACTCGTTCCCGAAGCCGACTGGGAAGAGGTCAAGAGCTTCTGCCAGGACTTCGCCGAATTGCTGGCCCGCACGGATCCGGCCCGCTTCGTCGCGAACATGAGCAAGGCGAGGCGCAAGGGCCGTATGTTCCTCGATTATCTGCGCAATGGCCAGGGTGCCACGGCAATATGTCCCTGGTCGACCCGAGCCCGGTCTGGAGCGTCCTGTGCCGTACCCGTCACCTGGGATGAATTGCCGGCCTTCAAAAGCGCCAGCGCCTTTGACGTCTACGCGTCCGCTGCGCGAGCTCGGCAGTCCGACGACGCGTGGGAAGGCTATTTCGACGTCGAACAAACCCTGACCGAGCGGATCCGAAAAGCAGTCCGGTAACAGCAGCCAGTCCTAGATGGTCAGCGACATCTGGCCGTCTGCCTCTGCTCGCGTTCCGCTCAAGTTCGAAAGCGTCACCCCAAGCAGGCGTATCCCCTTGGTGACGGGAAACACCTGTTCGAGGAGTGTGCCGCTGACGGTCGCCAGGTCCGTCTCCGTCTCGATGACGCCACCGATCGTTCGGCTGCGTGTGATCTGCTGAAAGTCGGCGAACTTCACCTTGAGCGTCACGGTCCGGCCATGGATCGATCGCTCCGCACAATAGCGCCAGACCTTTCGGACCAATGGCGCCAGTTCCCTGCGAGCACTTTCGAGGTCAAACAAATCGTTCACGAAGGTGTCCTCGGCCCCCACCGACTTGCGCTCGCGATCGGCCCGCACCGGACGCTCGTCGATGCCGCGGGCTATCCAGTAATAGTACGGGCCTGCCTTCCCGAACTTCTCCTCCAGGAACACCAGGCTCTGCGCACGCAGGTCAGCGCCTGTCTCGATGCCGAGCCGGGCCATCTTGTCGGCGGTCGCCGGGCCAACGCCATGAAACTTCCGCACGGGCAATGCCTCGACAAAAGCCGGCCCCATTTTCGGAGTGATGACGAACAGCCCATCTGGCTTGTTCTGGCCAGAGGCGAGCTTGGCCAGGAACTTGTTGTAGCTGACGCCGGCTGACGCTGTCAGACCGGTCTCGGACTTGATCTTCGTGCGGATCATCTCCGCGATCGTCGTGGCGACCGGGATGCCCTGAAGATTGTCGGTGACGTCCAGATAGGCTTCGTCGAGCGAAAGCGGCTCGATCAGTGGCGTGTGCTCGGCGAAGATCGCGTGTATCTGCTGTGAGACGGCCCGGTAGGCGTCAAACCGCGGCGGCACGAAGATCAGTTCGGGACATTTGCGCTTCGCGGTGATCGAGGGCATGGCCGATCGCACCCCGAACTTTCTGGCCTCATAGCTGGCGGCGGCCACGCCCCCCCGCGCCGCCGAGCCACCAACCGCCACAGGCTTGCCACGCAGGTCCGGTTTGTCGCGCTGCTCGACCGAGGCGAAGAAGGCATCCATATCGACATGGATGATCTTGCGAAGAATGGCCATGCCTTTCGCCTTCGGCGCATCAGCTTCTTGGCCGTTGTCAATTCGCTCGCCCATAACGCCCTTTCCCGCATCGCCTGCCGCATATGAAAATAGACCGCAACGCGATGGAGTGCAGTCTGCGATCCAACTTTCGAAGCGACGCAACGACCCCGATCGACTCATCAGCCCCAAGAGAACAAATAAGGAACATATCAGCCCCGAAATTCGTTGGGAAGACAGTTTGAGAGTGGTTCGTCCATGGGTCAGCCGGCCGCCAGCCCTGCTATCGCCGCGCTTCGCGAGCGAATCGCGCGCCTCGAGGGCGGGCCGACGCGTAACCGTGCGTCGCTTCCCTTCGGCGTTCCCGCCATCGACAAGGTCCTGCCGGGAGGCGGGCTGGCGCTCGGCGCGCTGCACGAGATCGCCGGCGGCCGAAACGGAGCGATCGGTGGCGCCGCGGCGGCGCTTTTTGCCGCCGGCATTACCGCTCGAACCAAGGGCAAGGTGCTGTGGTGCGTTACGCGGCAGGATCTCTTTGCGCCCGCCCTCGCCCAGGCCGGTCTGCTCCCAGGCCGCGTCGTCTATGTCGAGGCCGGCGACGAAGCTTCCGTGCTCGCCTGTTTCGAGGAAGGGCTTCGCCATGGCGGGCTCGGGGCCGTCGTTGCCGAACTGGCTCGGCTCTCAATGACCGCCTCCCGCCGACTGCAACTTGCCGCCGAAACCTCCGGCGCCATCGGCATCGCCATCCGCCGTTGGCGCCGACAGACCGAGGCGACCGATTTTGGACAACCAACCGCTGCGGTCACCCGCTGGCGGGTCACCGCGCTCCCCTCCCGCCCCCTGCCGGTCCCCGGTATCGGCCGCGCTCGCTGGCAGCTCGAGCTGATCCGGGTGCGGGCTGGAGAAAGCGCCGATTTTGAAGTGGAAGCCTGCGATGACAAGGGTCGTCTCGCTCTATTTTCCGACCTGGCCGACCGATCGCCTGCGGCGCGCCATGGGCCAATCCGCGCCCTCGGTTGAAACCCCGGTCATCATGCTCGGCCGGCAGGGAAACCGGCGGCTCGTGCTGGCCACCGATGCGGGGGCGCGCGCGGCCGGCCTGCGCGTCGGCATGCCGGCGAGCAAGGCCCAGGTGCTGGTGCCCAACGTGCAGAGCTTCGACCTGGATGCCGCCGGCGATAACGCGGCACTCGATAGAATGGCGCTCTGGTCGCTGCGCTATGCGCCAATCGTCGCCGCCGATCCGCCCGATGGCCTGATCATCGACACCACGGGCACCGACCATCTGCATGGCGGTGAGGACGCCATGCTCGAGGGACTCGTCTCGCGCATGGCGTCCTCCGGTATCGAGGCGCGCGCCTCTCTCACCCTGCGCTTCGGGCCCGAACTCGGCCGTCGCCTGGACCAGGCCATGGGGCGGCGAAGCGAACCCTTCGAGCCCGCCCGCTCTCCCGAACTCATCGAGGTTCGCCGGGCCTTCGGCGAGCCTATCGGCGCCGCCGAGACCATAGCCCGCTATATCGGCAAGCTCGTCGCGGCGCTTTGCGAAGCGCTCGAGGCCAAGGGGCTCGGCCACGCCGGCTAGACCTCCTGTTTCATCGTGTCGACAACCGCATCGAGGCCATTCGCGTCGGCACCGCCGTGCCAGTGCGCGATGTCAAACGGCTGACCCGTCTCCTTACCGACCGGATCGAGAGCGTCGATCCCGGTTTCGGCATCGAGGTGATGACCCTGGCCGCAACGCTCGCCGAGCCCTTCGGAGCCAAGCAGATCATCTCCTCACTGGTCGAGGAGCCGGAGCCCGACATTACCGATCTCATCGACGTGCTTGCCAACCGTATCGGCGAGCAGCGGCTCTACCGCTTTGCCCCGGTCGAGAGTGACGTGCCCGAACGCTCAGTCCGCCGCATCGCACCGAATGCGCCGGACGACGGGACGAGTTCGCCCAGTGACTGGCCTCGCCCGGCGCGTCTGCTGACCCACCCCGAACCCATTGAGACCATGGCGCTGCTACCCGACCATCCGCCGGTCTGGTTCAGTTGGCGCGGCATCCGGCATCGCGTCGCGCGGGCAGACGGTCCCGAACGCGTTTTCGGTGAATGGTGGCAGCGCGACGCCGAACTAATCGCCGTGCGCGACTATTTCCAGGTGGAGGA
>NZ_RZSJ01000117.1:0-12988 GCF_003998025.1 Mesorhizobium sp. M8A.F.Ca.ET.021.01.1.1 | reverse complement strand
AGCCTGTTGCGGCCGCGGATGGATCAGGACGGCGATGCCGGGAGGCGCCTTGTTCGCGAATTCCGCCGGACACAGCACCGCAGCCGCCCGCAGCGACGGCATCAGCGCGGAATTACGCCTGCCATCGACGAAGACGAGCGCGTTGGCGCCGCCTTCACTGGCTGGCGCCAACGCTTCGATCGAAACGTCGGATTGGCCCGAATCGACAAGCACCGAGCCAGTCAGATTCGCGACTTCGGCCGCCGTATACCGGCGTGATGGCGCGAAGAACACCGGATCGGTCATTCCAGAAGCTATATCCAGCTAGGTCGGAACATTTCTCCCGGATCCAAAACCCGGGAGCATCGTTGGCCGCCGATCAGAAGCGGGTCGATATGCCGAAATTGAATTCCTGCACGTCGTCGCTCGCCTCTTTCCTGACCGGGATCGCATAGTCGATACGGATCGGGCCGAAGGGCGAGGCCCACATCAGGCCGAGACCGACCGAGGCGCGCAACTTCATGCCGGTAGAATCTTGATCGACCAGCCCAGTCGCAAGCTTGCTGCCATAGAGCGTCGCCGCATCGGCGAACACCGCGCCACGCAAGCCGAAGCTCTCCGGAACAACCGGCAGCGGGAACTGGGCTTCGGCCGAAGCGTTGAAGTAGGTCGTGCCACCCAGGTGGTCACCGCTGGTGTCGCTGGCAACCGGGCCGATACCACCATAGGCAAAGCCGCGGATCATGCGGTCGTTGCTCTGGAAGTGATCGAAGATGCGCAGGTCGCCGTTGCCATATCCCTCGACATGACCGGCCCCGCCCGAAAGGAGCCCGACAAGGTCAAGCTGTTCGGACAGCGTCTGATAGATGCTGCCCCGTCCGGTGATCTTCACGAATTTGGCATCGCCACCGAGACCCGCGACCTCCACGGTCGTGTTGGCGTAGATCCCCTCATGCGGGTTCTTCATGTCGTCGATCGTGTTGTAGACCAGCCCCAGGCTGACCGAAGACTTGATCCACGGACTCTGCTCGATGCCGTCCAGAATGGCCTGTGAGATGTTACAGCTGCCGTCGGGATCTCCGATGGAGGTAGGACCGCAACTATCGTCGACCTTATATTTCTCCTGCGAGATATTATACGCCAACTGGGTCGTGATGCTGTTGGTGATCGGCAGCCCGAAGCGGATCGTCGCGCCGGTGGTGTCGCTGTCGTAGTTGTTGTTGTATTCCCGCGTCGACCTGTAGATGTCGAAACCGGCAGCGATGCGCCGCCCGAGAAAATAAGGCTCGGTGAACGACAGGCTGTAGTCACGCGAGTTCTTGCCGCCGCCGGCCGACAGCTTGATGAACTGGCCACGGCCGAGGAAGTTGCGCTCGGTGATCGATCCTTCGACCGACGGTCCGGCCGCGTCGCCACCGGTCGAATAGCCGGCGCCGATCGAGAACTCACCGGTCGACTTCTCGACCACGTCGACGACCAGCACGACTTGGTCAGGGGCCGAGCCAGGCACGGTCGAAATGTCGACTTTGTCAAAATAATTCAGGTCTTCCAGGCGCTTCTTCGCGCGCTGGATGAGCACCTGGTTGAACGCGTCGCCTTCGCTGACATCGAATTCGCGGCGGATGACATAGTCACGCGTACGATCGTTGCCGCGGATCTCGATGCGCTCGACATAGGCCTTGGTGCCCTGGTCCACCGTGTAGACAACCGAGATCGTGTGGTTCTCGAAGTTGCGGTCGCCGCGCGGCGTCACCTGCGCGAAGGCATAGCCGGAACCGGCTACCTTTTCCGTCAACGCGATGATCGAGTCTTCGACATCCTTGGCGTTGTAGACATCACCCTTGCGGGTTTCGACCACCGATTCCAGCGACTTGGAGTCCACTTCCGGGATCGTGCTTTCGACGCTGATGTCGCCGAAATTATAGCGATCGCCTTCCTGGACGGTGATGGTGACCGTGTATTTGTTGGTCGCATTGTCGAGTTCGCCGACGGCGGACACGACCTGGAAATCGGCATAGCCGTGATTGTAGTAGAAACGGCGCAGCAATTCCTGGTCGGCGCGCAGCTTGTCTTCGTCATAGACGTCATCGCGCAGGATGAACGAGACCCAGGATGAACGCTTGGTGTTGATCACATCCGACAGGCGGCGGCTGGAATAGGCGCTGTTGCCGACGAAATTGATTGCCGCGATCTGCGTGCGATCGCCTTCGGTGACGTGGAAGACCACGTTCACGCGGTTGTCGCCGAGCTCCATGACCTGCGCGGTCACGCCGGCATCGTCACGGCCGATGCGCCTGTAAGCGGCCTTGACCGCCTCGACGTCCGAATCGAGCGTGGCCTGCGAGAACGTGCCGCGCGGCTTCAGCTGAACCGCTGCCTGAAGCGCGTTGTCCTTGAGCTTCTTGTTGCCCTGAAACAGCACCTGGTTGACGACCTTGTATTCCGAAACCTTGACCACCAGGGTCGAGCCGACCTGATTGATCTGGACATCCGAGAACAGGCCGGTGCCGAACAGCGCCTTGACCGCGGCGTCGACATCGGAGCTGGAGAAAGCCTTGCCCGGCTTGATGGTGATGTAATTGCGGATGGTATCGGCGTCGACACGCTGGTTGCCGCTCACCTCAACCCTGCTTACGACAGCGGCTTCGGCCGCCGATGTGGCAACGAACTGCACTGCGAACGCACCTGGTACGACCAGAGCGGCGGACAGTGCCGCCGCTGACGCGGCGTTTAGAAACTTGGATGCTGCCTTCATCGGGCTTAATAACCTTTTCTCGTAGTCCCCACGGCGAGAAAACCGGACGTGCGGTCATTTCCCCTACCGTATTAACCGGATTTTCCCTACACGCAAGGCTTCTGGTTAATTTGTATTTACTTAACCCTGTTGCGTGGCTTTCGCGTCACTCATATCCCCGTGCATGGTAAACGGCGTCTCAACATCGCCCATGCCCAGGCCAAATTCCTTCATGATTTCAGCACCCAAAGAGATCGTTCCAGAACACGAACCCCATGAAGCACAGCACCACAAGCAGACCAGCCCGATAGGCCATTTCCATCATCCGTTCCGACACTGGCCGGCGGATGACGGCCTCCACCCCGTAGAACAACAGATGGCCGCCGTCGAGGGGGGGAATCGGCAAAAGGTTTAGAATGCCTATCCCCACGGACAGCAGCGCGACAAGCTGCACCAGCCACTCGAAACCGAGTTTGGCAGCCTTGCCGGCCATGTCGGCGATCTTGACCGGGCCACCCAGCTGGCACTTGTCCTCGCGCCCGACCGCGAAGCGTTGCAGGAACTGTCCGGTGCGCTCGATGACGTGGCCCGTTTCCTCAACCGCCGCCGCGACCGCCCCAACGGGGGTGTAGGTGATGAGACGGGGTTGGCCGAGTTCCTTGTTGTTGACGACGCCGATCACCGCAACCTTGACCTTGTTGCCGAGCGCGTCCTCCTGCTCCATCAGCCGCGGCGACGCGGTCACCGTGACCTCCTTGCCGTTGCGCAGCATGACAAAGGTGATGGTGTCGCCGGCCCGGCCCGAAACCAGCCGCTGCACGTCTCCGAAAGTTTCGACCTTGCTGCCGTCGACGCTGACGAATCGGTCGCCAGGCAAAATGCCGGCCTTGGCCGCCGGGCTGTCGGCGGTAACCTCCGCCACCATGGGCTCCGCGACATAACGCCCATAGGAGGCAAACAGCACGGAAAAGACCACGATCGCCAGCAGGAAGTTGAACAGCGGCCCGGCCGCCACCGTTGCCGCGCGCTTCCAGATCGCCTGGGTGTGGAAGGCAACCTTGCGTTCCTCGTCGGTCAGCGTTTCGAGCTCTTCCGATGTCGGCTGGCTGGAGGTGGCGCTCATGTCGCCGACAAACTTGACGTAACCGCCGAGCGGTATGGCGCAAAGCTTCCAGCGCGTGCCATGCCTGTCGTTGAAGCCGATGAGCTCCGGACCGAAGCCGATCGAGAAGGCCTTGACCCCGATGCCGCACCAGCGGCCAACGAGGTAGTGGCCCATCTCGTGAACGAACACCACCACGGTGAGCACGAAGAGAAACGGCACGAGCGTGCCGAGAAAGAGGCCTTCGGTGCTGAAAATCGCGTGAAGAATCTCGTTCAACTCAGGCCCTCAAGTTCTTCCGCGGTCGCGGCGTGACTGTGACATCAATCCAGGCGAATCCAAGGCACGTCGGCGCCAGATCGTGGCATGACAGCATTCAAATGGGAAACAGCCCCTGTGCCGGATGGTCGGCACCCGCAGAAATCCAACCGATGACGTATAGGGCAAGAGCGGCCGCGACAAGCCCGTCGACGCGATCCATGATGCCGCCATGGCCAGGAATGAGCACGCCGGAATCCTTGCAACCGTGCCGCCGTTTGACCCAGGACTCGAACAGGTCGCCGGCTTGGGCGACAACTGACAGCACCAGCGCCACAAGGCCGAGCACCGCCAGGTTGCCGGCGCCAGCAATGGCTGCCAGCAGAAGTCCCGCGACGACGCCCCCGACCGCCCCGCCGAACGCGCCGCTACGCGTCTTGCCTGGCGAAATCGACGGCGCCAGTTTAGGCCCGCCGACAGCGCGTCCGACAAAATAGGCAAAAATGTCGGTTGCCCAGACGACCGCGAACAGGAACAGAATGGCGACGAGGCCCGAATGGTCGCCATCGCGCAGCAGGGCAAGCGACAGGCCCGACGCGCAGGCATAGGCAAGGCCGCCAGCGTCCCACTGGCCGATTTTGCGAATTCCCGCGCTGGTCGCCGTTATCGCAACCAGAATCACGACCAGCGGCAGCAGCCACAATGCGGACAGGCCAGCGATCAAGGCGCCGACGAAAATGACCATCAGCGCTTCCGGCAGCAAACCAAGCCCGTCGGCCGCGGCGGGCCGCGACATACGTGTCCACTCATAAAAGATCATTGCCGACATGACCGCGCACAGCAGCCGGAAAGGCAGGCCGCCAAGCCAGGTCAGGCCAAGGGCGACAATGGCGAGCACGACCGCCGAAATCACACGCAGCTGAAGGTTGCTCATCCCGCGGCCGGTCGCGAAGCGACGTCTTGCGGGTCCAGTCCGCCGAAGCGGCGCTCGCGGCCGGCATATTCGCGCAAGGCCTCGGCGAGGTGCTCGCGATTGAAGTCCGGCCAGTAGCAGGGCAGGAAGACGAGTTCGCTGTAGGCAGCCTGCCACAAGAGGAAGTTGGACAGGCGAAGCTCGCCGCTGGTGCGGATGACCAGCTCCGGATCGGGAATGCCTTGCGTGTCGAGAGAGCCGGCAAAGCTTTCGGCGGTGATCGCCTCGCTATCGATTTCACCGCGCGCCACGGCCAGGGCAAGCTTGCGCGCGGTGCGGACGATCTCGTCGCGCCCGCCGTAATTGAAGGCGATCACCAGCGTCAGCGAGGTGTTGTTGATCGTCAGCGATTCGGCTTCCTCGAGCAGTCCCCTGATGTCCGCCTGCAGCCCTGCCCGGTCGCCGATGATCCTGACCCGCACGCCGCTCTGGTGCAGCTCGGCAAGGTCGCGACGGATGAACAGCTTCAACAGACCCATAAGGTCACTGACCTCGGACTTCGGCCGCGACCAGTTCTCCGACGAGAAAGCATAGACGGTCAGGAAGGAGATGCCGAGACCGGGGGCGGCGCGCACCGCCTTGCGCAGCGCCTCGACGCCGGCGCGATGACCCGCGAGCCTCGGCATGCCGCGCGCCTTGGCCCAGCGTCCATTTCCATCCATGATGATCGCGACATGCGCGGGCGTTGTCATGATCTCGCTTTCGGATCAGCCAAGGGCCAACCCTAAACCTGCATGATTTCAGCTTCCTTGTCGGAAAGCAGATGATCGATGGTGCTGATGGTTTCGTCGGTAAGTTTCTGGACCTGGTCGGAACGCTTGCGCTGGTCGTCCTCGCTGATGTCGCCGTCCTTCTCCGCCTTCTTCAGGAAGTCCATGCCGTCGCGCCGCACATGGCGCGCGGCGACACGCGCGTTCTCGGCATAGCCGTGCGAAATCTTGACCAGCTCCTTGCGGCGCTGTTCGTTGAGCTCCGGCAGCGGAATCCTCAGATTGGTGCCGTCGACGATCGGGTTGAAGCCCAGATTGGATTCCCGGATCGCGCGGTCGACCGCGCCGACCATCGACTTGTCCCAGACCGAGACCGAGATCATGCGCGGCTCCGGCACGGTGACGTTGGCCACCTGATTGATCGGCATGGTGGTGCCATAGGCTTGCACCTGGATCGCGTCGAGCAGGTTGCTGGACGCGCGGCCGGTCCGCAGCGAGGCCAGATCATGCTTGAACGCCGCGATTGCCCCATCCATGCGCCGCTTGAGATCGTCGTACTCACCACTCATTTTAGTCTCCTCGACCCGTCTGCCGCGGGTTCACTGCTTCGGGGCAAGGCCCCGTGTTCGAGCCTGATTTCGAAACCCGGCTTCCCTTCTTCGGGATCAGGCCCCGGATCACTCGTCCGCGACGACCGTACAGCGGCCGCCGCCCCTCAGAATATCCCCGAAACCGCCCTTTTCGTGGATCGAATAGACGATTATCGGAATGTTGTTTTCGCGCGCAAGTGCAATCGCAGCCGTATCCATGATCGAGGCCGCGATTTATGACTTCGGCGTGGCTGATGCGCTCGAAACGCGTCGCGCTGGGGTCCTTTTTCGGGTCGGCCGAATAGACGCCGTCGACCTGCGTGCCCTTGAACAGCGCGTCGGCGCCGATTTCGGCCGCACGGAGCGCGGCAGCCGAATCAGTGGTGAAGAACGGATTGCCGGTGCCGCCGGCGAAGATCACGACCTTGCCCTGGTTCATGTAGGCGGTCGCCTGGCGCTGCGAAAAGCTCTCGCAAAGCTCGGGCATGGCGATCGCGGACAGCACGACGGCGTCGACGCCGATCTTGTTCAGCGATGTGCGCAGCGCCAGCGAATTGATGACCGTGGCAAGCATGCCCATATGGTCGCCGGTAACGCGGTCCCCGCCCTTGGAGGCGACGGCCACGCCGCGAAAGATATTGCCGCCGCCAATGACGACACCCACCTCGATGCCCAGCGCGCGCGCCTCGGCGATGTCGCCGGCAATGCGGTCGACGACCGAGACGTCGATGCCAAAATGCTGTTCGCCCATCAACGCTTCGCCCGAAGCTTTCAGCAGAACACGTCGGTAGAGGGGCTTCACCGTCATCTGGTTCCTCGAAAATCCCGGCGCGGCAAGCTCCGAAGGCGAAAAAAGGCCTCCTGCTTCGTCCGGCGGTGCTGTCATGACGGGTTGACCGGATACACGAAGGGCGCAGCGATGTCACGCCGCGCCCTTGTGCAAAATTCCAGGCTTTTTGGATCAATTGCTGCTGATGGCAACGGCCTCGCCTTCGACCACCACCGGCAATGCATAACCGGACGGCTTGTCGCCGGTCACGACACCGCCGGCGACACGGACCTGGATCTCGGGGCCGAAATAGGAATGCGGGAACGGCGCCGGCGTGCCGCTCACCTTGTCCAGCCGCTGGCGAAGCGCGGGCGGTATGGAGAAATCGAGCGCCGCGAGATTGTCCTGCAACTGCGAAAGCCTCGTTGCTCCAAGGATGACGGTGGCAATTCCTGGCTGTGTCGCCACCCAGTTGAGCGCCACCTGAGCCATGCCGCGGCCGAGCTCGGCGGCGACCTTCTCCAACTCCGCCACAACAGCCCAGTTGTGCTCGGTAAATTTCTGGAAGCCTGGATGGGTGGTGTTGCGGAAGCCGTCGAGCCGGCCGGCATTGCCCGCTTGCGCCGGGCGGTATTTGCCACTCAACAGCCCGCTGGCCAGCGGGCTCCAGACCATGATGCCGGCGCCATGGCGCGTCCCGAACGGCACGAATTCATGCTCGATGGCACGCTCCGCCAGGGAGTATTCGAGCTGCAACGCCGAGATCGGCTCATAGCCGCGCAGTTCGGCGATCGCCTGAGCCCGTCCGGCATACCAGGCCGGCACGTCGGACAGGCCGATGTGACGTATCTTGCCCGCCCGAACCAGATCGTCGAGGGTCCGCAGCACTTCCTCGGCCGGCGTCAGCCTGTCCCAGATATGCATGAGATAGAGATCGATGTAGTCGGTGCCCAGCCGCTTCAGCGAGGCGTCGACGGCACGCATGATGTTCTTGCGGCCATTGCCGCCGGCGTTGGGATTGCCGGGGTTCGAGTTCATGGTGAATTTGGTGGCGATCACCGCCTTGTCGCGCAAGCCTCGCTCGGCCACGAATTCACCGAGCCAGGTCTCGGCCGTGCCGCCGGTATATAGGTCTGCGGTGTCGAAGAAATTGCCGCCAGCCTCGACATAGGCGTCGAACATCGCGCGCGCCGTGTCCCGGTCCGCGCCCCAGCCCCATTCCGTGCCGAAGGTCATCGTGCCCAGCGCCAGCCGGCTGACGCGCAGGCCGCTGTTGCCGAGTGTGTAGTAGCTCATCGTCATTGTCTTTTCCGATCCTGATCCGGTTGGTGCGGGCGTCATTGGCCCGGGGTCGCCTTGACCCAGGGATTGCCGCGTTCATGCGTCATGCGGAAGGTGAAGCCATCGACTTTCCAGACGGAGCCAGAACGTGTCAGGTGGTGCTCATACGTGCCCCAGACTTCCCACAGCGGATCGCCATTGCCCTCCATCCGGTTCCAGGCATAGCCGTTCGACAGAACGGTCGCGCTGTCCGCCTCGAGAACGACCTGGTGATTGGTGCGCAGGTGCAGGCTGGTCTTGCTGCCCTTGAGATTGCCGGCCCAGGCGCCGATCAGATCGTCGGACGCAATGTTGGCCGCGGGCTGCCTGGACAGGCTGCTGAAGTCGGCGGTGACCCGATCCGCGAAATAGCTGCGAGCGAGTTTCCAGTCCTGCGCGTCGACGGCGCGGTCGATGGCATCGGCGATGCGGATGACCGCGCGTTCGTCCGCGAGCGCTTGCCAGCCGGATGGTTCCGCCCCGCCGGCATCGACCGGTGACAGCGCCACGCCGGCCGCGAAAGTTACGTACTTCAACGCATTCATGTCTCTTCTCCTCAATGCCATCAGCCAACCGCGGATGTGTCGGCGACAATATGGATCGGTGTCTTGGCATCGATTAGATTGCATTGTTCGCAAGGACCATGCGATATCATTCATGAATGGATCGGGATCTGCTCTCTCATTTGCCTGTCATCGTCGCCGTTGCACGTCGCGGCGGTTTCGCGCTTGCCGCGGCCGAACTCGGTATGAGCCCGTCGGCGGTCAGCCATGCGGTGCGTCTGGTCGAGGAGCGGATCTGCCAGCCGTTGTTTGCGCGCACGACGCGCAGCGTTTCGCTGACCGAGGCCGGCAAGGCGCTGGTGGAAACGGCCGCCCCTGCCCTCCAGGACATTGCCGAGCAGATGGACCGCATCCGCAGCGTCAAGGGCAGGCCGTCTGGCCTGCTCAGGATCAATGCCTCCAACATCGCGATCCCATTGGCGGTGACGCCGGTCGTCGCCGCGATGGCCGAGCGCTATCCCGACATTACGGTGGAGATTTTTGCCGATCAGGGATTGGTCGACATCGTCGGCGAAGGTTTTGACGCCGGCATCCGGCTCGGCGAGATGATCGCGCAGGACATGGTGGCCATCCGACTGACGCCGCCCTTCAAAGTCGTCGTCGTCGCCTCTCCCGCCTATATCGGACGACGTGGGCGTCCGCGCAGCGTGGCCGATCTCGCGAACCACAATTGCATCGGGTACCGGCTTGTCCGCTCGGGTGCCCTCTATCGCTGGGATTTGACCTGGGATGGCAAGGATGTGGTCATGGAAACCAGCGGTACGGCCATCGTGACGGACTCGCTGGCCGCCATTGATCTGGCGCTCGCCGGAGTAGGCCTGGCCTATATGTTCGAGCCGCTGGCGCGCGCGGATCTGGCGGCCGGGCGCCTGGTGCAGGTTCTGCCGCAATCTGCGATCGAGGAACCCGGCCTTTTCCTCTACTTCCCGCGCCGCGCCGCGATGGCGCCGAAGCTCAGGGCCTTTATCGACACCGCAAACGAAATCGGCCTGACATCCTTGCGGACATCAGGCCGAAAAACACAGTCGCAATAATGCGGTAGGACGCTTACTTCTTGACCGCCGCAGCGACTTCCGCGGCGAAATCGGACTCTTCCTTCTCGATGCCCTCGCCAAGCGCGAAGCGCAGATAGGCGGTGATCTTGGCGGGCGCGCCGATTTCCTTTTCGGCATCCTTCAGCGCCTTCTCGACGGTAATGTCGGGATTGAGCACGAAGGCCTGCTTCAAGAGCACGACTTCTTCATAGAACTTGCGCAGGCGACCCTCGACCATCTTCTCGATGATCGCTTCCGGCTTGCCGGACTGGCGCGCCTGGTCGGAGAAGATGGCCTTCTCGCGCTCGACCGCTGCCGGGTCGATCTGCTCGGCGGTCAGCGCCATCGGATTGGTGGCGGCGACATGCATGGCGACCTGGCGGCCGAAGGCATTGGCGGCATGCTCGTTGCCGGTGGTCTCGATCGCGACCAGCACGCCGAGCTTGCCAAGGCCATCGGCAACCGAATTGTGGACGTAGGTCGCAACCGCGCCATGCGGAACGGTCAGCTTGGCCGAGCGGCGGAAGCCCAGGTTCTCGCCAATGGTGCCGACAGCGTCCTTGATGGTGTCGGTGACCGACTTGTCGGAGCCCGGATACTTCGCGGCAGCCACAGCCTCGGTCGTGCCGTAGGCAAGCGCCACCTTGGCGACGTTGGCGACGATTTCCTGGAAGGCGGCGTTGCGGGCGACGAAGTCGGTCTCGGAATTCACCTCGACGACGGCAGCTTCGCGCACGCCATTGTCGACGCCGATTAGGCCTTCGGCGGCAGTGCGGCCGGCCTTCTTGTCGGCTTTGGAAATGCCCTTCTTGCGCAGCCAGTCGACGGCCTCTTCCATGTTGCCGTTGGTCTCGTTCAACGCCGCCTTGCAGTCCATCATGCCCGCGCCGGTCAAGTCGCGGAGTTCTTTGACCTGTGCAGCCGAAATGCTCATTGTCGCCTCTTTGTTTCAAATGCGCCGACGCACCATCGAATCTCGACGGTGCGTCTGTTTAGCGTGCCAAAATATGAGAAAGATGAAGGCCGCAAGCCGGCCTTCGATTATCAAGCCTCTGGGGCTTCCGACGCCGGAGCCGGATCGAGCGCCGGTTCGACCGGAGCTTCGACCGAAGCGCCGATGTCGACGCCGAGCGCGCCCTGCTGACGGGCGATGCCGTCGATCGCAGCCTTGGCGATCAGGTCGCAATAGAGCTGGATGGCGCGGGCCGCGTCGTCATTGCCGGGGATCGGGAAGTCGATCTTGTCCGGGTCGCAGTTCGAATCGATGATGGCGACGACCGGGATGCCGAGACGCTTCGCCTCGAGGATGGCAATCGCCTCCTTGTTGGTGTCGATAACGAACATCAGGTCGGGCGTCGAGCCCATGTCCTTGATGCCGCCGAGCGCCTTGTCGAGCTTCTCGCGCTCACGGTCGAGGTTCAGGCGTTCCTTCTTGGTCAGGCCTTGCGCCTCGCCGGCCAGCATCTCGTCGAGCTTGCGCAGCCGCTGGATCGAGTTCGAGATCGTCTTCCAGTTGGTCAGCATGCCGCCGAGCCAACGCGAATTGACGTAGTACTGGGCCGAACGCTGTGCCGCATCGGCGACGATGTCGGACGCCTGCCGCTTGGTGCCGACGAACAGCACGCGGCCGCCCTTGGCAACGGTGTCGGAAACCTGCTTCAGCGCCTGGTGCAGCAAAGGCACCGTCTGCGAGAGGTCGATGATGTGGATGTTGTTGCGGGCGCCGTAGATGTAAGGCGCCATCTTCGGGTTCCAGCGGTGGGTCTGGTGGCCGAAGTGAATGCCAGCTTCCAAAAGCTGGCGCATGCTGAAATCAGGCAGTGCCATTCTCATTTCCTTTCCGGTTAGCCTCCACGGACACAGGCATTTGTGGACCGAAATCCTCGAACGCCACCGGAGGTCTCAGCCGGATTTCTCCCGGGCAGACACCAAAGTCCGTGTGTGGAATGAGCGCGCATATAGAGGGGAAGTGCTGCAAACGCAAGCCGTGTAGCGCTTTAACGCCTAGCGTGCGGCAATCAGCGCTCCGGTGCCGATCATGGCGCTGCCGGCAAACCTGTTCATCAGCCGCATGCGCCTGGGCGTCCTGAACCAGCCCGAAGCCCGGCCAGCAAGCCCGGCATAGACACCCATGGTGAGGATATTGACGCTGATGACCACGGCCACCACCAGCAGGCCGTCGACAAATGTCAGCGTGTCGAGATTGAGAATCAACGGCATGATCGAGGCATGGAACAGAATCGCCTTCGGATTCCCCAGCGCAATGGACGCACCAAGGAAGAAGAACCGCGACAATCTCGTCCGTGCCGCCTGCGGCTCGTTCGTTTGCGCGGTCGAGGCCCTCCACATCCTGACGCCGAGAAAAATCAGGTAGGCGGCGCCTGCATATTTCAGCAGGAGGAAGATCCATTCGAATGTCTGGGCCAGGGCCACCAGCCCGAGCAGGGCCAGGGTGACCAGTACGGCATCGCCGGCGGCGACCCCAACGCCGGCTATGAAGGCGCGGAGGAAACCACGCGACACGCCATTGGTGATGACGGCGAACATCGCGGGTCCCGGTGTGGCGGCGGCGAGCGTGACAGCGGCGCAATAAGCCAGAAATGCCGTTAGTGTCATAGTTTGGCCTTTCCGTTGGGCACCCGCACGCGCCGGAAGATCGCGACGATCTCCTCGCGGCTGCATTCGATGGCGCCGAGCCGTACCGCGCGGTCGCGCTCGAAGCCGGTTATGTCATAGTGTGGCGCCGATGTCCTGGGCGGCCCCTGATAGGACGAGCGCTTCACGCCAAGCCGCGATGCGAACCGGTGCAGCTCGTCGGTGTCGTCGGCCATCAGGTGGCACCAGCGATGGCCGGCCCACTTCCAGATCGCCGCATCGACATAGACCGCCATCATGCCCGCCACGGCCAGCTCACTTGCGCATCGCCGCTATTTCGATACCGGGCAAGGCTTTGTCT
>NZ_RZSJ01000116.1:0-13011 GCF_003998025.1 Mesorhizobium sp. M8A.F.Ca.ET.021.01.1.1 | reverse complement strand
GTGGCGAGGCGCTTCAGGCTGTTCTCGCAGGCGCGCTGCACGCCGGCCCTTGAAGCGTTGGAAGGCAAGACCTTCGAGACCAGGAAGACCTCGGCGCGGCGGCCGGCGATGGCTTTGGCCACCACTTCTTCCGCACCGCCGCCGGCATACATTTCGGCGGTGTCGATCAGCGTGACGCCGAGGTCGAGGCCGAGCTTGAGGGCATTTACCTCGTCGGAGCGGCGCCGCGAATCCTCGCCCATTTTCCACGTGCCCTGGCCGAGAACGGGTATGGTCTCGCCGCAGGGTAGCGTGGTGGTTCTGACGCTCGATTCCATGGCATGGCTCCGTCGGTACTCGATCGCATCGAGGCCTCGACGAGACTCCGCAAGGAGTTCTCGCCGGACCCTACTTAGCGATGCCGGGAAGCTTACTTCACCGGATGGGCGGCGAGCCAGTCCTGCATCTGCTTGATTTCGGCTTCCTGCGCGGCGATGACGCCTTCGGCGAGTTTGCGGATTTCCGGATCCTTGCCGTTGGCCAGCTCGACCTTGGCCATGTCGATCGCGCCTTGATGATGCGGAATCATGCCGCGGACAAAATCGACGTCGGCGTTGCCGGTATATTGCGAGGCCATCATGTCGGTATGCATCTTGTCCATCGCCGCCTTGTAGCCCGCCGTCGAAGGGCTTTCCGCCCCCATGGCCATGGCGCCCATGTCGTGCTTCATCTCCTCGCTCTGCGCCGGCACGCTTTCGAGGAAGACGGCAAGCAGCATTCCGGCCGCCATCAGCAGCAGCACGAGTTTTTTAGCCAAGGTCATTCATGGTCTCCTGTTGGTTGGATTTCGTATCTGGGGGTTAATCTCAGAGTTTCAACGTTCTGAGCCGCAATGCGTTCGCGATCACCGAGACGGAGGACAGGCTCATCGCCGCCGCCGCCAGCATCGGCGACAGAAGCGTGCCGGTAAGCGGATAGAGCACGCCGGCCGCGACCGGCACGCCAAGCACATTGTAAAGGAAGGCGAAGAACAGGTTCTGCCGGATGTTGCCGATGGTCGCCCGGGCCAGGGTGCGGGCGCGGACGATGCCGTTTAGGTCGCCCTTGACCAAGGTGATGCCGGCGCTTTCGACGGCGACATCGGCGCCGGTTCCCATGGCGATGCCGACATCGGCGGCGGCAAGCGCCGGCGCATCGTTGACGCCGTCGCCGGCCATGGCGACGCCGGCACCCCTGCCGCGCAGTTCGTCGACGAGCGCTGCCTTCTGTTCCGGCAATAGACCTGCCCGAACCTCGTCGATGCCGAGACGTCCGGCGATCGCCTTGGCCGTGCGCTCATTGTCGCCGGTCGCCATGATGATCCTCAGCCCACTGTCATGCAGCGCCCTGATCGCCTCCGCCGTGGTCGCCTTGACCGGATCGGCGACGGCGACGATGCCGGCCAGCTTGCCGTCGACAGCGACGAACATCGCCGTCTTGCCATCGCCCTGCAATGCTTCCACGCGGCCCAGGATTGCGGAAACGTCGATGGCGAGATCGGCCATCATCGCGGCATTGCCGAGCGCGACCTTCTTGCCCGACACCGTGCCGGAAACGCCCTTGCCGGTAACCGCCTCGAAGCTGCTGGCCTCGGCGATCTTCACGCCGCGCTGGCCCGCCCCATCGACGATGGCCTCGGCCAGCGGATGCTCCGACCCCTTTTCCAGGGTCGCGGCGTACACCAGCAATTCGTCCTCGGAAAAGCCCGCGGCCGCGACGACGTCGGTCAGTTTCGGCCGGCCCTCGGTCAGCGTGCCGGTCTTGTCGACGATCAACGTGTCGACGGCGGCGAAGCGTTCGAGCCCGGCCGCTTCCTTGATCAGCACGCCGGCATGCGCGCCGCGCCCGGTGGCGGTCATTATCGACATCGGCGTGGCGAGGCCCAGCGCACAGGGACAAGCGATGATCAGCACCGAAACCGCCGAGACGATGGCAAAGATCAGACTGGGCTCGGGGCCGAAGATCGCCCAGGCGATGAACGCGGCGACGGCGACCAGGACGACGGCCGGCACAAAGTAGAAGGAAACGCGGTCGGCCAGGCCCTGGATCGGGGCGCGCGAGCGCTGTGCCTTGGCGACGAGTTCGACGATGCGCGACAGCGTCGTCTCGGCGCCGATCCGCTCGGCGCGCATGATCAGCGAGCCGTTCTTGTTAAGCGTGCCGCCGGTCAAGGCGTCGCCTTCGGCCTTCTCGACCGGCAAGGGTTCGCCCGTGATCATCGATTCGTCGATGGAGGAGCGGCCCTCCAGCACCGTGCCGTCGACCGGGACAGCATCGCCGGGACGGATGCGCAGGCGATCGCCGGCCTTGACGTCGTCCAGCGCTACATCGGTCTCGGCGCCGTCCTCGGCGATCCGCCGCGCGGTCTTCGGCGCGAGATCAAGCAGGGCGCGGATCGCCGATCCGGTCTTTTCGCGGGCGCGCAGTTCCAGCACCTGGCCGAGGAAGACCAGCGCGACGATGACGGCGGCTGCCTCGAAATAGACCGGCACCGTACCGCCATGGCCGCGGAACTGGTGCGGAAAGATGTCTGGAAAAAACGTGGCGACGACGCTGTAGACATAGGCGGCGCCGACGCCGAGCGAGATCAGCGTCCACATGTTGGGGCTGCGGTTGAGGATCGAGTCCCAGCCGCGATGGAAGAACGGGAAGGCAGCCCAGAGCACCACAGGGCTCGCCAGGACCAGTTCGATCCAGACCTTTGCGCGATCCTCGACCAGGCCCTCCAGCGACAGGCCGACCATCGGCGCCATGGCGACGACCAGCAGCGGGACCGACAGCACCGCGCTCACCCAGAGCCGCCTCGTGAAATCGACCAGTTCGGGATTTGGCCCTTCATCGCCTGTCGGCACGCCCATGGGCTCGAGGGCCATGCCGCAGATCGGGCAGGAGCCGGGCTTGTCGCGGATGATCTCGGGATGCATGGGGCAGGTGTATTGCGTGCCCTTGGGCATCGGCGCCGGTGCCGGCCTGTCGCCGAGATAGGTTTGTGGCGCCGCCTCGAACTTCGCCTTGCAGCCGGCGGAACAGAAGTAGAAACCTTGGCCTTCATGGCGGACGAAATGTTTCGCCGTCGAGCGGTCGACGCTCATGCCGCAGACAGGGTCGGTGGCCGTCAGGTAGCTTTCCGGCTCGGACTGGAACTTCGAACGGCAGCGCTCGCTGCAGAAATGATAGAGGCGGCCGCCATGCTCTGATGTCGGCTTGCCGGCGGCCGGATCCACGATCATGCCGCAGACCGGGTCGCGCGGAACCGCATTCGCGGCGGCGCCTTTGGGCGCGCAGCAGCCGCCATGCGAGCCATGCGTGTGATGATGGTGATCTGAATGCGTCATTTCGAAAATGCCTTGATGTCACTGCTTCGAGGTCGAGGTAGTGCTTCCAGTAACTGGAAGGTCAAGGGCTGTTTTGATTTTCCGATTCGGGCGCCGTGAAATCGATCGAACACCCCCTGCACAAAGGTACATCTCGTGCTAAAACTTTGCTTGCTAATATTACTCGCCGCATCACGTTCATCTCGCTAGATTTCGGTCGACAATGAAGTGCCTGGTCATAAACCTCGATCGGTCCTCGGACCGACTTGCCCATATGAGAGCAGAATTCGGCCGTATCGGCGTCGCGTTCGAGCGCGTCGTGGCGGTCGACGGACACAGCCATCCCGAACTCGAACAGCAACCTCAGCATCCAATGTATGGACCCCGGCAACTATCGAGCAGCGAAATCGCCTGCCCTGCACAGCCATCGTGCCTGCTGGTCGATCCTGGCGCGGGACGAGGCGCGCTATGGCGCCATCTTCGAGGACGACGTGGTCTTTTCCGCGAATGCCAGTTGTTTGCTTGCCGACAGCGGCTGGATCCCGGCCGACGCCGACATCGTCAAGCTGGAGACGTACTTCAGCAAGACCATAATCCAGCGGATGAGGATTTCCGCCGGTCATGGTTTTTCCGTGTCAAGGCTCTGCAAGTTCCATCCGGGAACCGGGGGCTACATCATCTCCAGGCAGGCCGCGCGCGATCTTCTCGAAGCGACCGAAAGGATCAACCTGACCGCCGATGACCTGATCTTCAACCCGGCGTTCGCGACATGGTCGAGCAACGCGATCTACCAACTTGTCCCGGCACTGTGTGCACAGGATCAAGTCCTCGGCGACAGGGCGCTGGGGATGCCAAGCCTGCTCGACCACGGACGCGAATGCAAATGGCTCGCCAGCGGCTTGATGACAAAACGCCGGCGGCCAATGACCGAGAAGGTCAGGATCGAGATCGGGCGGGTCGTGGAATGGATCGTCGATTTCTGCAAGTTGCGGCGACGGACCGTCATCCCTCTCGCTTCGCCGGGGCCACGGGATTAACCAGGCTTCTCCGGGACCCACTCACAGCGCCGCCGAAACCGGGCGTAAATGCCGCCACAGGGCAGCTCCACCCAGCTCGCCAAGATGCTGTCGAGCAACCGAATCGAATTCCGTTTCGCGTCCGATGTCACGAAATAGAAACCCTGTCCTGCGTCCAGAAACGGGTCATCGATCTAGTAACCGGAAGCTCAAGAGCCGCTTCGTCGCTGCTCATTGCATTGCACCTTCGGGATTCCTGACGAAATAATCATGCGACCGGGCACCATCTGTGCTAGAGGGCGGCGACAGTCTCCTGGAAGTATAGATTTTATCCAAAAATGAAGTACCTGGTCATCAATCTCGATCGATCCCCGGATCGACTTGCCCATATCACCGCCGAGTTTGCCCGCATCGGCATCGCGTTCGAGCGCGTCGCGGCGGTCGATGCAAGACAACATCCCGACCTGGTGCTGCAGCCCCAGCATGCCCGGTACGCCGAGCGACGCCTATTCGGCAGCGAGATCGCTTGCCTGCACAGTCACCGCGCCTGCTGGACCATCATTGCGCGGGACGACGCGCCCTACGGCGCCGTGTTCGAGGACGACATTGTGTTTTCCGCGAAAGCCGGTGTGCTGCTTGCCGATACGGGCTGGGTTCCGGCCGACGCCGATATCGTCAAGCTGGAGACATTCTTCCACAGAACGGTCATCCATCGGGCCGGCATCTCCGTCGGCCCGGGATTTTCCGTGTCCAGGCTGCGCAAGAACCACATAGGATCCGGAGGCTACCTGCTTTCCAGGCAAGCGGCCCGCGCCCTTCTGCGGGCAAGCGCGGAGGTCAACGTGGCGGTGGACAGCCTCATCTTCGACCCCGCATTCGCAACGGCAGCAGGCAAGACGATCTACCAGCTTGTTCCCGCGCTCTGCGCGCAGGACCAGTTCCTGCGCAACAGATTGCCAAGCCTGCTCCATCAGGAACGGCAAGCCGAGTGGACCGCGAGCGGGCAGGCCGAAAAACGCCGAAGGCCATTGTCGAAAAAGGTAGCGGTGGAGACCAGGCGGGTCGCCGAGTGGATCCTCGACTACTGCCAGTTGCGGCGACACGCGGTTATCCCGCTCGATCCGCCCGAAGCCGGACGTTAGATCTCTTGCCGCTACCGCCGGCGTGCCCGTGCCCACGCCGCGAAAGCAGGAGGCAGGCCTTTCGGTGCCCGTGTCGAAATTCCTGCTGAAGCTCGCCAGGATTGATCTCTGACGCTTCGAATGAAGGCTCACGCCCTGTTTTAGCCGCGCTCATTTCGTCGCACCGCAAATTAGCCCCAGAAATGATCAGCAATCCCTAGACCTTCACGTGCTAGACGGCTCTGGGATCCGCTGAACGTAAAGCCTGCGTGCGATATGAAGTGCCTTGTCATCAATCTCGATCGTTCTCCCGAGCGGCTTGCCCATATGACCGCCGAATTTGCCCGCATCGGCATCGGGTTTGAGCGAGTCGCCGGGATCGATGCCAGGCAACATCCCGACCTGGTGCTGCAGCCGCAGCACGCGATACACGCCATCCGGCCTCTTTCCGGCAGCGAGATCGCCTGCCTGCACAGCCATCGCGCCTGCTGGACGATCATTGCCAAGGGCGACGCCCCGTACGGTGTTGTGTTCGAGGACGACATGGTCTTCTCTGGCAAAGCCGGTGCATTGCTTGGCGATACGAGTTGGGTGCCAGCAGACGCGGACGTCGTGAAGCTCGAGACGTTCTTTTCCAGAACCGTCATTCAAAGGAGAAGGACTTCCGCCGGGAACGGTTTTTCCATGGTCCGGCTCCGCAAGGGCCATCCCGGGGCCGGGGGTTATCTCCTCTCGCGGCAAACCGCATGCGACTTCCTGGAAGCAACGGCGCAGGTCAACATAGCTGTCGATGATCTCATCTTCGACCCCACCATTTCAGCCGGCAAAACCGTCTACCAACTCGTTCCAGCGCTCTGCGCGCAGGACCAGTTCATTGGCGACGGGCTGCCAAGCCTGCTTGCCCCGGAACGGGACGCCGCGCGGACCGCGAGTGGACTTATGACAAAGCACAGGAAGCCGACAACCGTGAGAATCAGCAGGGAAGCCGGGCGGGCAGCGCGGCGGATCACCGATTTCTTTAAGCTGCGGCGGCGGATTGTCGTCCCGCTCGCTCCAGTGGAGGCAAACGACTAGAGCGTTTGCCGGATTGACAGCAGGCCATACCCAGCGCCGAGAAAACACGCTATAGACGCCGCCCAAAAGGCAAGGCCAACCGGTATCCATGGCGAAAATCTCCCTGAAGCTCGATGAACTGATCGACGGCGACGCTTTGCGCCGCGAGATGACGGCGCTGACCGCGGCCAGCGCCGGCGACGGTTCCAGCCAAGCCATCCGTGCCGCCGTTCTTCAGCTTCTCAAGGGGCGCCTCGCCGAGGGCCGCAAGACAGCCGAGGCCATGCTGATGCAAGATGGCGGCGGCAACGCCTGCGCCGAACGGCTGTCGCACCTGATGGACGAGCTGATCCGGGCGCTCTACGATTTTGCCGCGACGCATGTCTACCGGGTGAAGAACCGGTCCTCGGCCGAACGCATGGCGGTCGTTGCCGTCGGCGGCTATGGCCGCGGCACGCTGGCGCCGGGATCCGACATCGACCTGTTGTTCCTGCTGCCCTACAAGCAGACGCCGTGGGGCGAACAAACGGTCGAGTACATGCTCTACATGCTGTGGGACATGGGGCTGAAGGTTGGCCATGCCACCCGCAACATCGATGAGTGCCTCAGGCTGTCGCGCACCGACATCACCATCCGCACCTCGATCCTGGAGGCGCGATTCCTGTGGGGCGAACGCAAGCTCTATGATGAGCTGATGCTGCGCTTCGACCACGAGGTGGTGCGCACGACCGGCCCGGAATATGTGCAGGCCAAGCTCGCCGAACGCGACGAGCGCCATGCCAAGGCCGGCGAAAGCCGCTATCTGGTCGAGCCCAACGTCAAGGACGGCAAGGGTGGGTTGCGCGATCTGCAGACTCTGTTCTGGATCGGCAAGTATTTTTACCGCGTGCGCACCGGCGAGGAACTGGTCGAGAAAGGCGTCTTCACCGAGGCCGAGTATCGCGAGTTCCAGAAGGCCGAGGATTTCCTGTGGGCGGTGCGCTGCCACATGCATTTCCTCACCGGGAAGGCCGAGGAGCGGCTGCATTTCGACATCCAGCGCGAGATCGCCGAACGGCTCGGCTATACGACCCATCCCGGCCTGTCGGCGGTCGAACGCTTCATGAAGCACTATTTCCTCGTTGCCAAGGATGTCGGCGACCTGACCCGCATCTTCTGCGCCGCGCTGGAAGAGGAGCAGGCCAAGCACGTTCCCGGCTTCAACCGCATCTTCCTGACCTTCCAGCGCCGCAAGCGCAAGCTGGCCGGGACGTCAGACTTCATCGTCGACAACCATCGCATCAACATCGCCGACGACCAGGTGTTCGAGCGCGATCCGGTCAATCTTCTCAGGCTGTTCTGGTTCGCCGACAAGCACGGGCTGGAATTCCATCCCGATGCGCTGAAACTGCTCACCCGTTCGCTCGGCCTGGTCAACAAGTCGCTCAGGCGCGACGAGGAAGCCAACCGGCTGTTTCTCGACATATTGACCTCGGACCGCAACGCCGAACTCAACCTGCGGCGCATGAACGAGGCGGGGCTGCTGGGCCGGCTGATCCCGGATTTCGGCAAGATCGTCGCCATGATGCAGTTCTCGATGTACCACCACTACACGGTCGACGAGCACCTGATCCGCTGCATCGGCGTGCTGGCCGAGATCGAGCGCGGCGATGGCGAGAAGGTGCATCCGCTGTCGCATTCGCTGATGCCGGGCCTGAAGAAGAGCCGCGAGGCGCTTTATGTCGCCGTGCTGCTGCACGACATCGCCAAGGGCAGGCCTGAAGACCATTCCGAGGCCGGCGCCAGGATCGCAAGGCGGATCTGCCCGCATATGGGGCTTTCGCCGGCCGATACGGAAACCGTCGCCTGGCTGGTCGAGAACCACCTCGTCATGTCGATGACGGCGCAGACCCGCGACCTCAACGATCGCAAGACGATCGAGGACTTCGCCTCGATCGTGCAGTCGGTCGAGCGGCTGAAGATGCTGTTGATCCTAACCGTCTGCGACATCCGGGGCGTCGGACCGGGCGTGTGGAACGGCTGGAAGGGCCAGTTGCTGCGTACGCTCTACTACGAGACCGAACTGCTGCTGACCGGCGGCTTTTCGGAAGTCTCGCGCGCCCAGCGCACGGCGGCGGCACGCGAACGCCTGGCGGAGGCGCTCGCCGACTGGCCCGACAAGGCGCGCAAGCGCTATGTCGGACTGCATTATGAAAACTACCTGCTGACCGTGGACCTGCCGGACCAGCTTCGCCACGCCGAATTCATCCGCGAGGCGGACGCGGCGGGCAACAAGCTCGCCACCATGGTCAAGACCCACCAGTTCGAGGCGGTGACCGAAATCACCGTGCTGGCGCAGGACCATCCCCGTCTTCTCTCGGTCATTGCCGGGGCATGCGCCGGCGCCGGCGGCAACATCGTCGACGCGCAGATCTTCACCACGTCGGACGGCCGCGCGCTGGACACGATCCTGATATCGAGGGAGTTCGACCGCGACGAGGACGAGCGCCGGCGCGCCGAGCGCGTCGGCAAGCTGATCGAGGACGTGCTGTCGGGCAAGAGCTGGCTGCCGGAAATGATCGAGAAACGGACCAAGCCAAGGCGCGGATCCAAGGTGTTCAAGATCCCGCCGCGCGCCGAAATCCGCAACGCGTTGTCGAACCGGTTTTCGGTCATCGAGGTCGAGGGGCTCGACCGGCCCGGCCTGCTGTCGGAAATCACCGGGACGCTGTCCGACCTGTCGCTCGACATCGCCTCGGCGCACATCACCACTTTCGGCGAGAAGGTCATCGACACCTTCTATGTCACCGACCTCACCGGCCAGAAGATCGACAGCCCGGCCCGCATCGCCACCATTCGCAACAGATTGATAGCGACGCTCGAAGGCGCGGCACTCGAACGCGGCGGCAAGGCCAGGGCAGCCGCCGAGTGACGGCCATCATCTCCTTCTTCCATTCCCACAGGCAGTCTGCGAACGCATGAGTCTCGTCAAGAAATTCGCTACCGTCGCTTCCGGCACGTTGATGAGCCGTGCGCTCGGTTTCGGCCGCGAGATGCTGATGGCAGCCGCTCTGGGCACCGGACCGGTCGCGGACGCCTTCAACGCCGCCTTCCAGTTCCCCAACACGTTTCGCCGGCTGTTCGCCGAGGGCGCCTTCAACGCCGCCTTCGTGCCGCTGTTCGCCAAGGAAATCGAGACGCACGGCACCGACGGCGCCAAGCGTTTCTCGGAAGAAGTGTTCGGGGTCCTGTTCTCGGCGCTCTTGGTGCTGACCATCGCCATGGAACTGGCGATGCCGCTGATCGTGCGCTACCTGGTGGCGCCGGGCTTCGCCGACACGCCGGGCAAGTTCGAGACGACCGTCACGCTTGCGACGATCATGTTCCCCTATCTCATCTGCATGTCGCTCGCCGCCATGATGGCGGGCATGCTGAACTCGCTGCGCCGCTATTTCGCGGCGGCGATCGCGCCGGCTTTCCTCAACATCATCCTGATCAGCGTGCTTGGCTACGCGTGGTACCATGGGCTTGATGCACATGCTGTCGGCTTCGCCCTGTCCTGGGGCGTACTGGCGGCGGGCATGGTGCAACTCGCCATCGTCTGGGTGGCGGTGCGCAATGCCGGCATCTCGATCGGCTTCCGCCGGCCGAAGATGACGCCGAACGTGAAACGGCTCCTGATCCTGGCGCTGCCGGCGGCGATCACCGGCGGCATCACCCAGATCAACCAGCTGATCGGCACGGCCATCGCCTCGGCGCAGGACAGTGCCGTCTCCTCGCTGGCCTATGCCGACCGCGTCTACCAGCTGCCGCTCGGTGTCGTCGGCGTCGCGGTGGCGATCGTGCTGCTGCCCGAGCTGTCGCGGGCGCTGAAGTCGGGCAACCTGATCGAGGCTGCCAATCTGCAGAACCGCTCCGTCGAATTCACCCTTTTCATGACCCTGCCTGCGGCGGCGGCGCTGTTGGTGATGTCGGAGCCGATCGTGCGGCTGGTCTACGAGCGCGGCGCCTTCGCCGCCAACCATTCGACCCCTGTCGTGGCGGCGATCCTTGCGATCTTCGGTCTCGGCCTGCCGGCCTTCGTCCTGATCAAGGCCTTCACCCCAGGCTATTTCGCCCGCGAGGACACGCGCACGCCGATGATCTTCGCCGCAATCTCCGTGGCGGTGAACGTCGCCACCGCGCTGACGCTGTTCCCGAGGATGGGCGCGCCCGGCATCGCCGTGGCGTCGGCCGTCGCCGGCTGGGTCAACGCGCTGATGCTGCTTGCCGTGCTGATCCGGCGCGGCCATTGGGGTCGCGACGTTCCGCTCTTGAAACGCATTCCGCGCCTCGTGCTGTCAGCGGTGGTAATGGGGGTCGCCCTCTATTTCGCCGAGCATTATTTCGCCGTCAGGCTCGGACCGGGCTCGCCGCTTGTGATCAAGGCAACGACCGTGCTGGCCCTGGTGGCCGGCGGGGCGACGCTCTATTTCGTCACGGCGTTCGCCACGGGCGGCGCCGATTTCGGCATGATCCGCAGGAATGTGAAACGTGGCTCAGGCAAGGCGGCGGTCAAGGACCCGTCCCAGGATTTATAGTGTCTGCGCCGCCCATCATTGCCCTGCCGGGCATTTCTCCCCGTAGAACGGGGAGAAAGAGGCTGAGCGGGCTACGGCGCTTTTTCTCCCCGTCACTATACGGGGAGAAATGTCCGGCAGGACAATGAGGGGCGGCGCGAACCTGTCAGGACGAAGTCATCCGCCCAGCGGCCCAACTTCCGCCTCTTGATCCCGTCCGCCCCTTCGTTCATAAGCGCGCCGTCGAAAGACTTTCGCCGCGTGCGAAACGGCCCTCCACAAGCCACGAGGAAATCCATGTCCGCCTTCAAGCCACTCGTCTTCTCCGGCG
This sequence comes from Mesorhizobium sp. M8A.F.Ca.ET.021.01.1.1, assembly GCF_003998025.1. Lineage (NCBI taxonomy): Bacteria > Pseudomonadati > Pseudomonadota > Alphaproteobacteria > Hyphomicrobiales > Phyllobacteriaceae > Mesorhizobium > Mesorhizobium sp. M8A.F.Ca.ET.021.01.1.1. Next base: position 1,620 of record NZ_RZSJ01000116.1, on the reverse strand, counting down.
TCCAGCCGACCGGCAATCTGCATCTCGGCAACTATCTCGGCGCCATCAAGAAATTCGTCGCCCTGCAGGATACGTCGGACTGCATCTACTGCGTCGTCGACCTGCATTCGCTGACCGCGCAACTCGTCCATGACGACCTTGCCGACCAGACGCGGTCAATCACCGCGGCGTTCCTCGCCTCCGGCATCGACCCGAAGAAGCACATCGTCTTCAACCAGTCGCGGGTGATGCAGCATGCAGAGCTCGCCTGGATCTTCAATTGCGTCGCGCGCATCGGCTGGATGAACAAGATGACGCAGTTCAAGGACAAGGCCGGCAAGGACCGCGAGAACGCCTCGCTGGGCCTGCTCGCCTATCCCTCGCTGATGGCGGCCGACATCCTGCTTTATCGCGCCACCCATGTGCCGGTGGGCGAGGACCAGAAGCAGCACCTGGAATTGACCCGCGACATCGCCCAGAAATTCAACAACGATTTCTCCAACCGCATCGCCGGTCTTGGTGTCGGCGTCGAGATGCAGGTTGGCGAGGAGACGGTGAACGGCTTCTTCCCGATCACCGAACCGGTCATCGGCGGCCCGGCGGCGCGCATCATGAGCCTGCGCGACGGGTCGAAGAAAATGTCGAAGTCGGACCCGTCGGATCTGTCGCGCATCAACCTGACCGACGATGCCGACACCATCTCGAAGAAGATCCGCAAGGCAAAGACCGACCCGGAGGCCTTGCCGAGCGAGGTCGACGGACTGGAAAGCCGGCCCGAGGCGGAGAACCTGGTCGGCATCTATGCGGGCCTCGCCGAGATGTCGAAGGCCGATGTGCTGAAGCAATTCGGCGGCCAGCAATTCTCCGTGTTCAAGCCGGCGCTGGCCGATCTCGCGGTGGAGAAACTGGCGCCGATCGCCAGCGAGATGCGCCGCATCCAGGGCGACCGCGCCTATGTCGACGCGGTGCTCCGGGATGGCGGCGAACGCGCCGGCGTGCTCGCCGAGACGACTATGAAGACGGTGCGCGACATTATCGGGCTGCTGCAGGGCTGAGCCCGATCGTCAATGCGCCGCCTCGTACCGGCCCAAGACATACTGGCCTATGGCCGGCGGCTTGCCGCCGGCCTGCCGCGGTGGCAGATTGCGGCCGAAAAGATACCGAGTAGTAGACATGGTCTCCAAACGCCTCAGCCGCGAAGCCGGTCATCGCAGGAAATTCCTGACGATCATCGATGACACGCCGGAATGCGAACGCGCCGTCGCCTACGCTTCGAAGCGGGCGCAGAGCACCAGCGGCACGCTGGTGCTGCTCTATGTCATCGTGCCGGACGACTTCCAGCACTGGCTGGGCGTCGAGAAGATCATGCGCGAGGAGGCGAACGCCACGGCGCGCGCGGCGCTGGACGGCTACGCCAACAAGGTGCGCCAGAAGCTGGGCATCGAACCGGAGATGGTCGTGCGCGAAGGCAAGCCGACCGAAGAGATCCACAAGCTGATCGAGGAAGACCAGGACATAGCCATTCTCGTGCTGGCGGCCGGCGCCGGCAAGGAAGGGCCGGGCCCGCTGGTCGGCGCCGTGGCCGGCAAGGGTGCGGCCTTTCCGATCCCGGTGACCGTGGTGCCGCAGAATCTGTCGGAT
>NZ_RZSJ01000115.1:0-13155 GCF_003998025.1 Mesorhizobium sp. M8A.F.Ca.ET.021.01.1.1 | reverse complement strand
CTCGAAACGCCCGGACGAAGCCGGGCGTTTCGAGTGTCGGAAAGCGGATCTTCGATCAGGCGATGGTCTTGCCGAAAGCCACGGCGGTGTCGCCCATGCGGTTGGAGAAGCCCCATTCATTGTCGTACCACGACAGCACCGAAACGAAGTTGCCGTCCATCACCTTGGTCTGGTCGAGCGCCATGATCGAGGAGCGCGGATCGTGGTTGAAGTCGATCGACACGTTCGGGTGATGGGTAACGCCGAGGATGCCCTTCAGCTTGCCGTTGGAGGCGGCGATGACCGCTTCGTTGATTTCCTGGACCGTGGTCGCGCGCTTGGCGATGAACTTGAAGTCGACGACCGAGACATTCGGCGTCGGCACGCGGATCGAGATCCCGTCGAGCTTGCCCTTGAGATCGGGCAGCACGAGGCCGATCGCCTTGGCGGCACCGGTCGAGGTCGGGATCTGCGACAGGGCGGCGGCGCGGGCGCGGTAGAGATCCTTGTGCATGGTGTCCAGCGTCGGCTGGTCGCCCGTGTAGGAATGGATCGTCGTCATCATGCCCTTTTCGATGCCGACCGTCTCGTGCAGGACGGCCGCAAGCGGCGCCAGGCAGTTGGTGGTGCAGGACGCGTTCGAGATGACGATGTGGTCCTTGGTCAGCTTGTCGTGGTTGATGCCGTAGACGACGGTGAGGTCGGCGCCGTCGGCGGGAGCCGAGACCAGCACGCGCTTGGCGCCGGCGGTCAGGTGCGCGGCGGCCTTGTCGCGGGCGGTGAAGATGCCGGTGCATTCGAGCGCAATGTCGACGCCGAGTTCCTTCCACGGCAACTGTGTCGGGTCCTTGATCGCCGTGACCTTGAACTTCTCCTTGCCGACGGTGATCTGGTCGCCGTCGACCGACACTTCATGGGGGAAGCGGCCGTGCACGCTGTCAAAGCGCAGCAGGTGGGCATTGGTCTCGACCGGGCCGAGATCATTGACGGCGACGACCTCGATGTCCTTGCGGCCGGACTCATGGATGGCGCGCAGGATGTTGCGGCCGATGCGGCCAAATCCGTTGATGGCAACTCTGACGGTCATTGTTCTCTCCCTGGGAGCTGGAAGGCGATTGGTCCGCAGCTTCATAGCGGCGGACGGGCGAAGAATCCAGCCGCAGCGGGCCAGATTTAAATCGATTAGGTTAGGCCAGTTCGGCGAAACCGCTTTTCACGCGATCTCGCCGGATTTTGTTTGGTGCATGTCGTTCCCAACGCCGCGATGCAATTTTGGGCGACCTGCCCGGGCCTCAATTGCCGTGAAGGCGGGCTTCAGCGGCCTTGGCGGCCGCATCGGCGGTGATGCCGAAATGCGGATAGAGCTGCTCGATGGTGCCGGAGGCGCCGAAGCCGGTCATGCCGATGAAGATGCCATCGGAGCCGATGAGATGGTCCCAGCCCTGGCGGATGCCGGCCTCGATCGCCATCTTGATCGGCGCGTCGCCGATCGTCTTCTTGCGATAGGCGTCGCTCTGCTTGTCGAACAGTTCGAAGCAAGGCACCGAGACGACGCGGGTCGGGTGGCCATGCTTTTCCAGAAGGTCGCGGGCGCCGAGCGCGATCTCAACCTCGGAGCCGGAGGCGAAGATCGTCACCGCGGCTTCACCGCTGGCGGCGGCGAGTTCATAGGCGCCCTGGCTGCTCAGGTTCTTTTCGGTGAACTCGGTGCGCACGGTCGGCAGGTTCTGCCGGGTCAGCGCCAGGGTCGACGGCGTCTTTTCGGATTCGAGCGCGATCTGCCAGCATTCGGCGGTTTCCACGGCGTCGGCCGGACGGAACACATTGTGGTTCGGGATGGCGCGCAGGGCCGCCAGGTGCTCGACCGGCTGGTGGGTCGGGCCGTCTTCGCCCAGACCAATGGAATCATGGGTCATGACGAAGATCGAGCGAATGCCCATAAGCGAGGCAAGCCGCATCGAGGGGCGGGCATAGTCGGAGAAGCACATGAAGGTGCCGCCATAGGCGATGAGACCGCCATGCAGCGTCAAGCCGTTGATCGCGGCAGCCATGCCATGCTCGCGGATGCCGTAGTGGACATAGCGCTGGCCGTAGTCGTCCGGCGTGATGTTCTTGGTCTGGCTGGTCTTGGTGTTGTTGGAGCCGGTCAGATCCGCCGAGCCGCCGATGGTCTCCGGCACCGCGCCATTGATCACTTCGAGCGCCATTTCCGACGATTTGCGGGTGGCGACCTTCGGCTTGTCGGCCGAGAGCTTCTTCTTGTAGTCGGCGATGACGGCGTCGAAATTGCCTGGCAGCTTGCCGGCGAGGCGGCGCTCGAACTCGGCCTTCAGCTTCGGATCGGTCTTGGCCAGGCGGCCTTCCCAGTCGGTGCGCGGCTTGGCGCCGGCCTTGCCGGCGGTGCGCCAGGCGTCGAGGATGTCGGCCGGAATCTCGAAGGGCGGCGAGTCCCAGTTGAAGAACTTGCGCGCGCCCGCGATCTCGTCGGCGCCGAGCGGTGAACCGTGCGCCTTGTTGGTGCCGGCCTTGGTCGGGGCGCCGAAGCCGATGGTCGTCTTGCAGGCGATCATCGTCGGCTTGTCGGAATGGCGGGCAGCTTCGATGGCATAGGCGATCGCTTCCGGATCGGTGCCGTCGATATGGCTGGCGTTCCAGCCGGAGGCCTGGAAGCGGGCGACCTGGTCGGTGTTGTCGGCGAGCGATACCGGGCCATCGATCGAGATGTTGTTGTTGTCCCAGAAGACGATCAGCTTGTTGAGCTTGAGGTGACCGGCAAGCGCGATGGCTTCCTGGGACACACCTTCCATCAGGCAGCCGTCGCCGGCCAGCACATAGGTGTAGTGGTCGACGAGGTCATTGCCGAAGGCGGCGTTCATGATGCGCTCGCCGAGCGCGAAGCCGACCGAGTTGGCGAGGCCCTGGCCGAGCGGGCCGGTCGTGGTCTCGATGCCGGTCGCGTGGCCGTATTCGGGATGGCCCGCCGTTTTCGAACCCAACTGGCGGAAGTGCTTGATCTGGTCGATGGTCATGTCTTCGTAGCCTGTCAGATGCAGCAACGAGTAGAGCAGCATCGAGCCATGGCCGGCCGACAGGATGAAGCGGTCACGGTCGGCCCAGTGCGGGGCCTTGGGGTCGTATTTCAGGAAGCGCGTGAACAGCACCGTGGCGATGTCGGCGCAACCCATGGGCAGGCCGGGATGGCCCGAATTCGCCTTCTCGACGGCGTCCATGGAGAGAAAACGGATCGCATTGGCCATCCGGTCATGTTGTTCACGCGACGTCATGGTTCCTCCGAGGTGGGGGTTTGAGGGCTTGGGAGAGCCCTTGAAAAGGGTGCGCGACACATAGCAGGCGCGGGCTTTTAGTCAACAAATCGGGTGCAGATTTGCCGGTCTTGTGATGCCGTCGGCGGGCCTACATTAGCGTTAGCGGGGGACAGTCGCGAGAGCTTTGTTGACGTTGCCTTCACCCGGTGCCTAATGTTTCTGACATAACGCGTTCTGAACGCGAACGATTCGGTGATGGGCAGGGCACAGGACGAAGGCCATGACCGGGGAAACCACGCTCAAGGAAGTAATCGCCAGGCTGAGCAAGGCCATCGAGGGGCTGGAAAATGCCGTCGCGGCCAAGCTCGAGCATGAACGAGACTATTCGGAAGCCGAGGCCGAAGTGCAGCGGATGAATGCCGATCGCTCCCGGCTGGCGCAGGAGCTCGACAATTCCGAAGCGCGCGCCGAACGGCTGGAAGACGCCAACAAGGAAGTCTCGCGACGGCTGGTGACCGCGATGGAAACCATCCGCGCCGTGTTGGACAGATAGGAGCTGGCCCGATGGCACAGGTCACGGTTTCAATCGACGGCAAGCAGTACCGCATGGCCTGCGACGAGGGCCAGGAAGAGCATCTGATCGATCTTGCCGAACGCTTCGATCGTTACGTCTCGCATCTGAAGGATTCCTTTGGCGAGATCGGCGACCAGCGGCTGACCGTGATGGCCGGCATCATGGTGATGGACGAGCTTTCCGAACTGCAGAAGCGCGTCAAGGGCATGGAGAGCGAAGTGCTGACCTTGCGCAAGACGCGCGACGAGGCGCTGACCAAGGCCGACAAGAGTGACAGCGTGCTGACCAGCGCGCTTGGCGCCCTGGCGCAGCGGATGGAAGATCTGGCGACGTCGCTGGCGATCACCAAGGCCTGAGGCGCGCCTCGCCGATCCCTGGCGTTTGTCTCATGCCCGATGTCGCGCCTTATTTTTCGCGCCCGATCCGCGGACACGGAAAAATTTTTGCCCGCCGGCTGAATAGCCGTCATCTCCAGCGTTTAATCAGTCACGCTGCGGTGCTACGATCGAGCGCCGGCACCGGCCGGCGAAAAGAATACCGGCTACATTTCACAAGGGGTAGGGATAGGTCATGAGTCTTCGTATCAACGACATCGCGCCGGACTTCACCGCAGAAACCACGCAGGGAGCCATCAAATTCCATGATTGGATCGGCGACGGCTGGGCGATCCTGTTCAGCCATCCGAAGAATTTCACGCCGGTCTGCACGACCGAGCTTGGCACGATGGCGGGTCTCGAGGGCGAGTTCAAGAAGCGCAACGTCAAGATCATCGGCATTTCGGTCGACCCTGTCGAAAGCCACGGCAAATGGCAGGACGACATCAAGACGGCCACCGGCCATTCGGTGCACTATCCGCTGATCGGCGACAAGGACCTCAAGGTCGCCAAGCTCTATGACATGCTGCCAGGCGGCGCCGGCGAGACCTCGGAAGGCCGCACGCCCGCCGACAACGCCACCGTGCGCTCGGTCTACGTCATTGGACCGGACAAGAAGATCAAGCTGGTGCTGACCTATCCGATGACGACAGGGCGCAACTTCGACGAGATCCTGCGCGCGGTCGATTCCATGCAGCTCACAGCCAAGCACCAGGTGGCGACGCCGGCGAACTGGAAGCAGGGCGAGGACGTCATCATCACCGCCGCCGTTTCCAACGAGGATGCGATCAAGCGCTTCGGCGCCTACGAGACCATCCTGCCTTATCTCAGGAAGACCAAACAGCCTTCCGCCTGAAGCCAAAGCGTCGCAACCGTTTTTGGTTTTCCGCTTCTGCGAGCCAAGTCATGCTTGACTGGCCCGCGGGAGCGGACAACCATGCCCGCAATGGGTTCCGGTGGAGAAAATCGTTCCTGCCGGCCGTGGGGTGAGGGAGCCGGACGTGGATGTAGCTTTGGCCAGGCCTTTGGTCAGCGGCTTCTATGACAAGCCGACCGGGGCCATTCAGTATGTCGTCACGGACCCGGCGACGAAGCGATGTGCCATCATCGATCCGATCCTGGATTTCGACGAGAGATCCGGCGCAACCGGTACGAGGAGCGCGGATGCCCTGCTCGGTTTCGTCGGGGAGAACGGGCTGGAGCTCGAATGGATCCTCGACACCCACCCGCACGCCGACCATATCTCGGCGGCGCATTACCTCAAACAGAAGACCGGAGCGCCGATGGCGATCGGCGACAGGATCGTCGACGTCCAGGCCCTGTGGAAGGTCATCTACAACTGGCCCGATTTTCGCGCCGACGGCACGCAGTGGGACAGGTTGTTCGCCGAGGGCGAGACGTTCCGGATCGGAACCCTTCCGGTCAAGGTGCTGTTCTCGCCAGGACATACGCTGGCGTCGATCACCTATGTGGTGGGGGATGCGGCCTTCGTGCATGACACGATGTTCATGCCCGACAGCGGCACGGCGAGGGCGGATTTCCCCGGCGGCAGCGCCGCACGGCTCTGGCGCTCGATCCAGGACATCCTGGCGTTGCCCGACGAGACGCGTGTCTTCGTCGGCCATGACTATCAGCCCGGTGGCCGCGAGCCCTTGTGGGAAAGCACCGTGGCGATACAGAAATCCACCAACACCCATCTTGTCGCCGCGCGCACCGAGGCCGAGTTCGTGGCGCTACGCGAGGCGCGCGACCGCACATTGCCGATGCCGCGGCTGATCCTGCATGCGCTGCAGGTCAACATGAATGGCGGCCGGCTGCCGGAACCGGAAGCCAATGGCCGGCGGTACCTCAAATTTCCACTGGACGGGTTGTGAGGGTCGGTCCCTTCTCCCCGTTAGTATACGGGAGAAGGTGGCGGCAGCCGGATGAGGGGCGGCGCCGACGTTTGGCGATGATGTTTGGCAGTTGCTGCGCCGGTGGCAATCGCGCAATCTCGGTGCCGCCCCTCATTGTCCTGCCGGACATTTCTCCCCGTAGAGTGACGGGGAGAAAGGGCTGTGTCGTCGGCTTCGCCAAACAAAAAAGCGGCGCCAGTTTCCTGACGCCGCCTTGATATTCCTGGCTGATCCCGGCTTTAAGCCGCCGGCTGTGCCTCGATGGTACGCAGCGCCTGCATCTGGCGCTTGGCGGCGGCCTTGACGGCATCCTGCACCTTCTCGAAGGCGCGCACCTCGATCTGGCGAACGCGCTCGCGGCTGATATCGAACTCGGCCGACAGTTCTTCCAGAGTGAGCGGCTCCTCGGCGAGGCGACGCGCCTCGAAGATGCGCCGCTCGCGATCGTTGAGCACGGCCAGAGCGCCCGACAGCATGCCGCGCCGGTTTTCCAGCTCGTCCTGCTCGATCAGCATCTCTTCCTGGCTTTCGTGGTCGTCGACCAGCCAGTCCTGCCATTCGCCGGACTCGCCTTCCGTCGCCCGGATCGGCGCGTTGAGGGACGCGTCGCCGGACAGGCGGCGGTTCATCGACACCACTTCGGCCTCGGAAACGTTCAGCCTCGTAGCGATCTCGGCGATCTGGTCGGGCTTGAGGTCGCCGTCGTCCAGCGCCTGGATCTTGCCCTTCACCTTGCGGAGATTGAAGAACAGACGCTTCTGGTTGGCGGTCGTGCCCATCTTGACGAGGCTCCACGAGCGCAGGATGTACTCCTGGATCGAGGCCTTGATCCACCACATGGCGTAGGTGGCGAGACGGAAACCACGCTCGGGTTCGAATTTCTTGACGGCCTGCATCAGGCCGACATTGCCTTCCGAGATCACCTCGCCGATCGGCAGACCGTAGCCGCGATAGCCCATGGCGATCTTGGCGACGAGCCGCAAATGGCTGGTGACGAGCTTGTGCGCGGCCGTGGTGTCTTCATGCTCGGCGTAACGCTTCGCGAGCATGTACTCTTCCTGCGGCTGCAGCATGGGAAAGCGGCGGATTTCTTCCAGATAGCGGCTGAGGCCGCCTTCGCCGGAAACGATACTGGGTAATGACTGGGCCATGATAGCGCCCCCTCTCTATTGGAGTGATGCCCCCGAAACGCGGCGGGCATGTGACGCGAGCACCAAAAGGCTCGCCCGCGACATCAGAACTTATACAGGAACAAAACCAGAAAAGACAGGCATTTGTTCAACACGAAACAGTGTGTCACGTTGAAGTGAACAATGCCACTCAGGTTTTTTGAGGCAGGTTCAGAGTTTGCGAAAGTTGCCGACGAGTTCCTCCATGTCCCCCGGTATCGGCGCCTCGAACCTCATCGTTAGATGGGTAGTGGGATGCCGAAATGCAAGGAGCCAGGCATGCAAAGCTTGCCGGGAAAATGCCTTGACCTGACTTTTCAGGGGCTCCGGCAGTCGGTTGGCCTTGGTACGGAACGCCAGGCCGTAATCGGGGTCGCCGATAACGGGGTGGCCGATATGGGCCATGTGAACGCGGATCTGATGGGTGCGGCCGGTTTCCAACCGACATTCGACGAGGCTTGCGGTGGCGAATTCCCGCTGGTCATCGCCGAAACGCTCCTGCACGGCAAAGCGGGTGACGGCGTGGCGCGCGTCGTCGCGGCCTTCCGGCACGACAGCGCGGCGCACTCGGTCGGCGGCGCGGCCAAGCGGCGCGTCGATCGTTCCAGTCGGCCTCTGGGGTATGCCCCAGACCAGAGCCAGGTAGGCGCGTTCGAGGTCGCCCGTCAGGCCGTGGTCGGCGAAGGCCTCCGACAGCGCCTTGTGGGCACGGTCGATCTTGGCGACCACCATGACGCCGCTGGTCTCCTTGTCGAGGCGATGGACGATGCCCGGCCGGCGTACCCCGCCAATGCCAGACAGGCTGTCGCCGCAATGGTGGATCAGCGCATTGACCAGCGTGCCGGTCCAGTTGCCGGCGCCGGGGTGCACGACCAGCCCCGCAGGCTTGTTGATGACGATCAATTCGTCGTCCTCGTAGAGCACGTCGAGCGCGATGTTCTCGCCCTGTGGCTGCGCCGGTTCCGGTTCCGGCATGGCCACCGAAACATTTTCGCCTGCGCTCATCTTGCGCCTGGTTTCGTCGACCGGCTTGCCGTCGATGACGACGGCGCCTTGCCTGATCAGCATCTGCACGCGACTGCGTGACATGTCCGGGCCGAGGGCCGCCGCCAGCCACTGGTCCAGGCGTTGGCCGGCCGCATCCGCGCCGGCGACCAGCAAGGTGGGCGCGGCCCCCATCAACAGGTCCTCTATCAATTCGGGGGCCTCTTCGCTATGAGCGCTCATCGAAAAACCATTCCGGAATATTTGCCATGGCCCGGCCCGATGCCGATGAAGAACAGGAAAAGCCGCTTGACCCCGAGGTCGACAAGCTGCGCGGCAAGCTCATCCGCTTCATGGCCATCAATCTCGGCCTGCTCTTTCTGGCTCTTATGGTGGTGATCGCGGCGATTGTCTACAAATCACGCAAGGCGCCGCCGGCCAACCCGGCGCTGTCCGGCGACGTCCAGACGCCGGCGGGCGAGCCGGCCAGCGCCGATATCGTCCTGCCGGTGGGCGCCAAGGTGGTCAGTCAGTCGCTGTCGGGCGATCGTCTTTCGATCGATGCAGAACTCGCGGACGGGAGCCGTGCGATCTTCGTCTATGATATAGCAGAGCGCCGCCTGATCGGCCGTTTTGCAATCCGCAACAAATAGGCAGGCAAAGACGGTGGCCGGATACTCCGAACATCGCCGTGTCGCGACCGTGGCGCTGGTTGTCGCAGACTATGACGAAGCGATCGCCTGGTATGTCGGCCGGCTGGGCTTTCTGCTGCTCGAGGACGTCGATCTCGGCGACGGCAAACGCTGGGTGATCGTCGCGCCGGCAAACGGGCAGGGCGCCAGGCTGCTGCTTGCCGAGGCATCCGACGAGGCGCAGAGGAAAAGCATCGGCAACCAGACCGGCGGCCGGGTTTTTCTCTTCCTCGAAACCGTCGATTTTGCCGGCGATCATGCCGCGATGTTGGAGAAGGGCATCGAATTCCGCGAAGCGCCCCGTTTTGAGCCCTATGGAACGGTGGCGGTTTTCGCCGATCTCCACGGCAATCTGTGGGATCTGATCCAGCCGAAACGCTAGCTTGCGGGCTGTTTTTCGTCCGCTGCCGCAAAGCCGCCGAACCCCAGTTGCTTTTTGCCAGCCGCCAGCCTATATCGCCCCTTCTTGAGCGCGCCCATCGTCTAGCGGTCAGGACACCGCCCTCTCACGGCGGGAACAGGGGTTCGATTCCCCTTGGGCGTACCAAGCAACGGCGCGGTCGTTGATCTCCAGACAATCCAACAACACCGGCCAGTACCGGCATGGGCTCAGCATGCCTCGAAAGAGCGCGCAAATGCCGCGAGAGCCGGGGACGTCGTGTGCCCGGATCCACCCAATTTAAGTCAGGCCGCGGCGCTTGAAAGCGCTGCGATCTCTGATACTTGCGGGGCGGGGTAGCTTTCGCGGCAACGCGGATTTCGGGTCGGGTAGAGTTTGGAATGACTTCCGTGACGATGATATGCACGCACTGCCATGGCGGCGGCAAGGTTTTCGATTGCTCCAGATGGCGTGCGTCAAAAGGGCATTGCTGCCCGCAAGGGACGCATCAAAGTGGTTGTCCCGGAAAGACCATGGTGTGCGCGCAGTGCGCGGGTCTCGGGACGGTGCCAGAAGCCGAATTCAGGGCGGTCGCATAGGCCGTCCTGCCGCAAGAGGATGGCTTCGCGGCTCAGCGATTCCCGACTGGGCGCGTGGGACGACAGGCGCGTTAAGGTTTGGTTTACCAATAGCCTGTCTATTGGAGTCAATTCGCTTTCGGCCCGCGACCACGGATGTACTGGCGCAACTGCCGAGGTGAAAAGGAAAGGTCGGCTCAGTGCCGGCCTTTTTGTTTTCGGCTATTGGCTCACATTGGCCATGCTCTGTCCGAACAACTTTTTGGCAAGGGATATTGCCATTGCCGGTGTTGGCTCTACCATCGATCCCGCCGGTCCCGTGCGGATTGCCGGCTGGTCGTGACGATGAGGGCTTGCGATGAAGGGTGTTGCCGAACTGGTCATTGCGGGTGTGATGTCGACAGGGATCGTCTGTCCGTCGAATGCCGCAACACTTAACAACATGGACGATGTCGGAGCCGCGATCCAGTCATGCTGGACGCCGCCCGCCGATGCCGGGAATTCGACTGTAACCCTGAGCTTCAGTTTCAAGCGCGACGGCACTCTGATCGGTCCGCCGCGGCCAACCGCGGCCAAGGTGGCCGGGGACGAGAAGGCGCGCAAGTCGTTCATTGATGCGGCCGTCGCCGCGGTCAAGAATTGCACGCCGCTGAATTTTTCACCTGATCTGGCGCAAGGCATTGGCGGCAACGTCTTCACGTTGCAATTCGTTTCACCCAAGAAATAGCTCTCAAGACAATTGCTGCCGAGCCTTTTTCCCCAGCCGGCAGATCAATGGCTCAGGCGCCGCAGTTCGGCATGCCGTGCCAGGTCCGGTGTCTCGAAGACATAGTCGCACCAGGCCGATTCCGGAATCTGCCCTGCGAGATAGCACTCCAGCAACAGGTTTTGCTCGGCATTGAGCGGCCGTGGGGCACGGTCGTGATCCAGCCCGAGAGAGTGAAAAAGGTTTCTTGTCAGTTCCGATACCGTGAAGTGGATCGACATCTGCGTTCTCCTTCGCCCTTCAACGCAGCAGCACGGGCAAAGGTTTCAAGGCCAGCCACCGGTAACGCCTGATTGATCGCATCGGCTAGAGGGATCGCTCAATGCCCCCGGTTGGAGGCCGAGATGCTGGTCTTGAGTTGCTGGGGATCACTTCCCCGGCGTCCTGATCCGTGAGTGTGCCGGCCGTCAGCCCGACGACGCGGTCAGCCTTTAGGCGGATATCGATCCGGACGACAGGTCCGATTTCAAATCACCGGTTACCGCAACGTGCTTTCATTCCAGATGACATGCCCGTCGTCGTCCCAAAGCTGGTGGGCGCGCGGGAACAGGGTTCGATTTACTTTGGGTGGACCAACTGCTCGGTCGTTGCTCCGCAAATCATCGAACCGTCGACGCACGCGATCATTTCGTTGCGAATGGTCGCAAGCGCAGTCTGCTTTGGTGCCCCTCCGGACAGGGGGCCCCCGATGGGTATACACCGCGGAAATATGATTTCTGCCATTTGTCCTGGGCAGGTCTTGATGCCGGATCGGCCAGCGCGGCGTTGAAGTTGTCCCGGCTTTCCGACCAATGCTTGAACTCGCCTTGGAGCTCCGGATTTTCAGCAAGGTTGCGTAGCTCCGGCGTCACGCTGTCGAGACCGCCACGCGCGAGCGGGAACAAATGGCAAAAAGGTTCGCCGGTTTCAAAATGTACCCTCTGGTTCGGGCGCGTGAACTTCCAGTTCATGGTGAAAGTGTAGGGTGACCAATCAGTCTCGATGATCCCCGACAGTGCCGCGATGCCGTCTTTCGGACGATTGAGCGGGCCGGTCACGAACAGATTGGTTCCAGGGTCCGTCCGGAAAAGACAAGGGACGTGGAATGTGAGCGTTCCGTTGCCAAAATGGGTGACCGCTGGTGGAACAGTTCCAGGTTTTGGCTTTATTCGGATAGCGTCGACGCTGCCGCGGCCGTCCCAGATGGCCGAAAAGGCAGTCGCGCACAAAATTTCCCAGCCATGAGCATTGGCTATGTTCAGCGGCAGGCATCGGTAGGCAAACCGCTCGTCGGTATTGTCCATCCAGTCCCGTTCGGGCGGTGCAGGCCGGATGCGCAACTCATGTCCCTCGGCGACGTAGGCGATAAGCTGATTCATGAGATGGAGGCTCTGTTGTTGCCTGAACGAGTTTCGCTCTTGACCGCCCTCGATGGCAACAGGATTCGCCATCGCCTGGGACGCACCAGCCTGGTGCAAGGTCGCGCTCGCCACGAGGCGCGGCCCAGGTACTCACATCGGCACGTTACCATCTCACCTTCAGTCCGATCTGGCCGCCGAACGTCTGCTGATGGGTGCTGTCGATATCGAACGAATAGCTGACGTCGCCGAATGCTGAAACGTTATTACTGACGTCGAAGGCCGCGCCGCCATTCAGCTCGAGCCAGGTTCCGCTGGTGTCAAGCACAAGCGGGGTGGTGTTGAAGGTAACGACCGACTCCGCCGAAAAGCCGTGCCAAAGGTTGATGCCGGCATGTGCCAGCACCTTTCCCATGCTGTGTTCCAGGCGTGCCCCGATTCGCCCGGTCATTGCGTCGAACGGGTCGTGGCCGATGGCGGAGAATGGATCCCGGCTGTCATCGAAGTGGATGCGCTGCCATATCAGCTGCGCTTGCGGCTCAATCGCCCAGTCTTGGGCAAACATGTAGGGCAGGCCCGTCTCGGCCGAGGCGGCGAAGCTGTTGCCCTGAACATCGCTGCCGATTCCGCGATTCGATTCGGAGGTGCCGTCAAGCCAGGCGTACTTGGCCACGACATCGACATACCAGCCGCTAGGTGCTGTGTGGGTCCAGTAACCGGCGATGCTGTTTTCGGTCAGATCGAGACTTCCGGCGGGCAACTCCAGGCCGCCCAGCACGTTGCCGCTGATGTCGCCGGACGCTTCGGCATGCGTGTAGAACAACCCGAAACGGTCGACATGGCCGTTGTCGTGTTCGACGCCTGCGATATCGCTACCAATCTGCAGGCCCCAATAATTGCCGTTGAATTCCGGTCCAATTTTGAAGTCGGCGACGCTGAGCGTTGCGTCGGCGCCAAGATCGCTTTGAGCACCGAACGCGCGGCCCCAAACGGCGGGCGGCGGGCTGCCATCCGCCGGCATGTCCGAGCCCTGCGAGTCGGGGGCTGAATATATCAAGGCGCCATCACCGATCAGAAGCGACTGGTCGCCGCGTCTTTGATGGAAAGTGCCGAGCGTCATCAGCCCCATTCGCTGTGCAACGAGCGGCGCGATCACATGCCC
>NZ_RZSJ01000114.1:0-13239 GCF_003998025.1 Mesorhizobium sp. M8A.F.Ca.ET.021.01.1.1 | reverse complement strand
GGATCGGCCAGTGGACCGCCTTCCCCGACATCGGCACACCGGCCGCGGATCCCTATTCCAAGGCGCGCGTGGCGCGCGAGGGCGTGCTGGCGCTCGGCCGCGCCGAAGGCCTGTCCTTCGTGGCGGAAAAGGATGCCGCCGGCGACCAGCTCAAGCGGGAATGCACCTACAGGATCGAGGGTGGATTTCCAACGGCCCGGTTCTGGACGCTTTATGCCGCCGATCAATCGCTCGGCGTCGTCGAGACCGGCAAATCGCGGCTTGCGGCACTTCAGTCCTACGAGGTGCTTCGCCAACCGGACAATTCTGTGATCATTTCCGTCGGCCATCACCCGATGCCGGGCAACTGGCTTCTGACCGACGGTTCGGGAAGGATGTACTTCGTCCTGACCTTCTATGACACGCCAATCGCCAGCAGCACCGGCCTGTCGGACGTTTCGCTGCCCAGGATCGTCAAGGCAGGCTGCGATGCGTAGTTTGCGTGCCGCACTGCGCAGGCTTCTGCATGCCATCCTGCTCGGCCTCGTCGGCGCCGGCATCGTCCACATTATCGTCCTGCTTCTGGTGCCGGAATTTTCGGAACGTGATGCCTGGTCGCGTCTCTCCCTGGCGTCGGATCTCTACAGGATGAATCGGCTCGACGCCGAAGCGGGCGGTGCGCCGGTGGTGAAGTCGGTCGACCCGCTGTTCTATGCCACGGCCTGCCGCTTCGACCTCGAGGAGGGAATGGTGCGGATCAAGGCACCAGGAAACGTCCCCTTCTGGTCGGTGTCGGTCTATGACCGCAGCGGTCACAATGTCTATTCCTTCAACGACCATACGGCGACGGGCGGCAAGCTGGATGCAGTCGTGCTGACGCCGGCGCAGATGATCGACGTGCGCAAGGACCTGCCCGAAGACCTGCAGGGAGCGATTTTTGTCGAGGCGCCCATCGACGAAGGCATCTTCGTCATCCGCAGCTTCGTGCCCGACGAGAGCTGGAAGCCGATCGTGTCGCGCTTTCTCGATCAAAGTTCCTGCGAGCTGCAGGATTTCTAGGCCGCCGACCGGAGGTCCAGAGCCGAAGGGCTGACGGACAAGGCCACGGCTTCAAGGTTTAGTGATGCGGCACCGGCGTCCGTGGCGATCCCGGCTTGTCCGGGCCTGCGGGCCGCGCTTCGCCGGTGTTGGGCCGCTCATAACGGATGCCGGGAAATATGATCACGGCCGCCGGTATCTCGGTGGTTTGCTTGGCTCGATTGGTCGGTGCCGCACGCGGCACGAAAGACAGTACCATGCCCATGGTTCGCGCATTCCTCTCGGTTTCCCCGGAGCACAACGCAACGCCTCCAAATATCATTAAGGCCGGCAGAGGGTTAACGGACCGCTAACGGATCACCGCTAACTTGATCTTTGTCTTGAGGTCTGGACGTTCCGGCCGGGGCAATCGCGAAACCGACATAGCCCCGGTTGAGCGTGATCAAGGCTGTGTATCTGTTATCGGGTATCCTTCGTGTCATCTTCGGACTTCAGGCAAATCGCGATACGGACCGAATCGGGCAAGGCCGAAAGGCTGTTCCGCGCCGCGGTGTCGGCGTTCTGCTCGCTTACCCGCCCGTCGCGCCGCGAGATCGGCCAGCTCGAAGACCTGACGCTGCCGCTGTTCGACGATGTGTCCGTCGAATCGCGGCGCTACGTGGCAGCCGCCCTGTCCGAATGTGAATATGCTCCCGCGGCACTTGTGCGGCGACTGTGCGAGGAACCGGTCGACATTGCCGCGCCGCTGCTGATCCGCTCACGTGCCGTCAGCGACATCGACCTGATCGCGCTGATCGGCCGGCACGGGCTGCCGCATGCGCGCGCCATCGCGCGCCGCAAGGACCTGAACCCGACCATCGCCGATCTGATCAGGGCGCTTGAAAGACCGACCTTGGTGCGGGTGCGGGATCCGGAAGCAGCCCCGGCGCAAGGCCTTGCCGTAAAGACGCAAGCGACGGCGGACCGTGCGGAAACCCAGCAGACGCCCGGCGTTGCCGCCGAGAACGCGCGGCGCAGGCTGCGCTCCATGATGCACACCGGCGACGAAGCCTTGGCCGCGAAGGTCGATGCGTTCCCAGGTGCGGATACCTATGTCAAACTGCGCGAGACGGCACTGACGGGAAACGCCGCCTTCTTCCAGACCGCGCTAGCGGACGCCCTCGACATTGATTTCTCGATCGCGCGATCGCTGATCGCCAACCAGAACTATGCGCCACTGCTTGCGGCGCTGCGTTCGCTCGACTTCAGCGAGGACCGGGCATTCCTGGTCACGGTTGCCGTCTATCCCAGCCTGTTCCCGCATCCGCAGGCCATCCGGACCTATCTCGACCGTTACCGCCTGCTGCATCGCGATGCGGCCCTGGAGACGGTGCGGGGATGGAAAGCCGAAACCCTGTCGAAGGCGGCTCGCAACGTTTCGCCGACGAACGGCGACAGCCGCAAGGACTCGAACGGCGACGAAGCCCCCGGCCTCAGGGCGTCTTCACGGAAATAAGCTCCTCGACGGGAACGCTCCCGGCCTCGATCTCGACCACCCAGATGTCGGGATCGAATTTTTTCTCGCGCTCAAGTCTCGCATCCAGCACGGCGGCATCATCGCCGGTGGCGAGAAGGCTGAAAAAACGGTCCTCGGGCTTGGCCGAATCGTAGCTTGTCTGCGGTGCCGGCCCGTAGAGAGCCGTTCCACCCATCCTGCCCCGCGCCAGGATGAACACAGCCCCGGCCTCGGTCGCACCGCGATTGACCACGGCGGCAAATCCGCCAGCGCCGAAAACCCGGCGCAACAGGGCCGACACCCACAGATCAGCGGTCACACGCATGGAAGACTCCCGACGACATGCGGGCTCTCTATCGAAATTTCCCATGCAGGGCGAGCCGTCGTTTCGGCCGTCAGTTGGTCAGGCCGATCTCGCGCATCTTGACGTAGACGATCTCGTCGGGCTCGCCGGTCTGCGGCAGTCCGAACAGCGACTGGAATTCCTTGATCGCCGCCTTGGTGCGCGCACCGACGACGCCATCCAGTTGCATGTCGTCATTGCCGAAGGCCTTGAGCCCGGCCTGGATCTTGACGATGCGGGGATCGGGTCCTTCGGTGGAGGCCGAGGCGGAACTCGCCTGCCCGGAATTCGTCTGCCCAGAATTCGTCTGCAACGACACGGGAACGGCGGCCGACGGCATGGCGGGACGAGGCTGCGGCTTGGGCACGGCGGCGGTCTTCGGCGTTGCCCCCAACTGGTCCAGCAGCAGCGCGTCGATCTCGCCCGAGGCGTTCAGCCCGACCTTCTGCTGATAGGCCTGTATGGCCTTGCGCGTGTTGGGGCCGGAAATGCCGTCGACGGTGCCAGAATAGAAATCGAGATCCTTCAATATGCCCTGCACCTGCTCGACCACCGGATCGCCCTTGATCGGGGCGGGCGCAGCGTTGCGCCGCACGATGTTGATCGTCGTCTCCGGCTCGTTGGCTGCGTGCGGGAAGCCCTGGAAATTGCGTGTGGCGAAAAATGCCCCGGCGTGCGGGAAAGGCTGATACCACAGTGCATTCGCCGAGACGTAGAACAGCGTCACCAGGAATGCGGTCGATCCTCCCACAAGGACGGGATTGCGCGAAATCATGCCGCCAACGGCGATGGCGCCGTCCTGAAAGGCATTGCTGCGGCGTTTGACCGCCTTAGGCTGTTTTGCGGAGCGAGCCATTTCCGTCCCCTTTCGCCCTCGTCACCGGCATCGTCAGCACTCCGGTTTGGTTGGCGGGGCGTCCCTTCGGCCCGCTGACCGGCAGGCTGATGGTCACCGTGGTGCCCTCGCCCGGCATGCTTTCGATCGACATGGTCCCTTCATGCAAGGCGACCAGCCCCTTCACCAGGGAAAGGCCAAGACCCGTCCCCTCGAAACGGCGGGTATAATCGTTCTGGATCTGCATGAAGGGCTTGCCGAGATTGGCGAAATCCTCCTCGGCGATGCCGATGCCGGTGTCCCTGACCCAGAAATGCAGACGTGAGCCGATCCGCTTGGCGCCGACGACGACGTCGCCGCCGTCGGGGGTGAACTTGATCGCGTTGGAAACGAGGTTGATGAGCATCTGCTGTACGGCGCGGCGATCGGCATTGATATCGCCTGCGTCAGGGGCGATCTGCGTCCGCAGGTCGATATTCTTGGCCTGTGCCTGCAGCCGCATCATAGACTGGCACATGTCCACGGCTTCCACGAACCGGAACGGCTCCGGTTCGGTGGCGTAGACGCCCGATTCGATCCTCGATACGTCGAGTATGGATGTCACGACTGCCAGCAAATGCTGGCCCGAATCCCGCACGAGGCCGACATATTCCTTCTGGCGCGGGTCCTTGAAGGCGCCGAACATCTCATGCAGCAGCATGTCGGAGAAGCCGATGATGGCGTTCAACGGCGTGCGCAGTTCATGGCTCACCACCGCCAGGAACCTGCCCTTGGCCACTTCGGCGGCGGCCGCCGTCTCATTGGCTTGCGCCAGTTCTTCGCGCAGCCGCGCTGTCTCGTCATTCTCGCGCAGGACAAGCGTGAAAACGTCGCTTTGTTCCTCGCCGCGCACCAGTTCCAGCGCGAATGGCTGATAGTTGTCGGCCACAAACCCATTTCCGTTCTGGGTGCCGTTGCCACTCTGGGGCAGCCTGATGCGCAATTCGAGACGACGCGACAGTGCGCCGTCTCGCATGTCGGCCAGGGCGCTGAGATAGGCGACACGGTCCGACAGGTGGACGCGGTCGAAGAGGCCCGTTCCGGACAACAGCTCAGGCGGCAATTTCAGAAGCGTACGCGCCTTGGCGGACGCATCCACGACTTCGCCGTGGCGGGCGATCCGCAAGACCACCGCGTCGATGATGTCTTCCAATCGGTCCCCTGCATCGACCGTATCGGCCGCGCCGGCGGTACCGCGAAAAGCCGATATGCGCGGGATGAGGGTCAGCGCCCAGGCCAATGGCACCAACCAGTGCCAGGCGGCGATGTGCGCGTCCACGAAGGGGAGGAAGGCGGCCGACAGGGACTGAATGGCGATGGCGATGGCGGCCGAGGCGCCCCCCCACAATGCCGCACGCCGCGACGCGCCGATCCACCAGGCTTCGAATGGCAGCGCCAGGGCAAGCATGGCGACAGGTGAACTCAATCCGCCTGCGGCACCGATGAGACCGCCAAGGGCAATCGCCGCCATCGCCAGCGCGATCGGTCCCGCGGCGGCCATCTTGCCGGTCGCGGCCACCAGGAGGGCGACGAACCAGCACAGACCGAAGGCGGCGAAAATGGCGGCCATGGTCACGGCGGCCCCCATGCCCGATGTAACCAGCGTGACCGCGGCACCCGCTGCAAAGAACGGCGCGGCCAGCATCACGCCTATGAAACGGCGCTGGCGCTCGCGGTCGCTGCGCCCGAGAACGCTGGGATGAACCATGCGTTCACAACCGGCCGCCATTGCGCCAGGCAATTCAGCGTATCTGGCCTCGATCGGCATCAACTCAACGCACTCGCACTCGTCGGGAACAGCTCTGCTTTTGCAGATTGTCTTGATTGGCTTTGAAACTCGCATCCAGCGTTTAAGGAATGGATAAGGCAGGGCCGACCAAGGCCGGCCCTGCGGGAAATATCGGGATGACGGCCGCCGAAAACCCGGGCAAATGCAGCCATAGTAAACGGAGGGTTATTCGCGAACGCCCGCCATCAGCGGCCAAGCGGCAGGAACGGGATCGCCTTGATTTGCGAAAAATGTCATATAAACAAATAGATAAATGGTTATCGGATGGTAACGAGAATCGTCCCGATATGAAACAAATCGACAGCAAAAACGCTTCGTTTCGAATTTGCCTAAAATTTGAGGAAAATTCTCGGCGATCATGCAAGCCGTCTTTCGTCCCTGTGTGCCAATATCCTGCCCATAAAAGAGGTCATGCCATATGATGCATGATCCGGTCACGACGAGAGGCAAGGCATGTTCTTCCTGATAAGAATGGCTTTCTGGTTTTCACTTGTGCTGCTGGCGCTGCCGCTGGGCGTCGGGTCCGATGAAACGGGCCAGGAAAGCGTCGGGCCGATCCAGGCCCTGTTCGCGGCGCGCGACGCCGTCGGCGACATCGCCGGAATCTGCGAACGCAAGCCCGATGTCTGCGAAACCGGCAAGTCGGCGATGCACACCATCACCGCACGCGCCAAGGAGACCGCCAAGATCGCGGCCGCCATGCTGGACGACAAGTCCGCCGGCCCCGACACCTCGACAATGACGGGCAGCGTGCCGGACGAAATCGTCCTGCCCCAGACGGTCAACTTGCCGATAAAGAATTAAGCCGTCTCGACGGCGCACCGCGGATCGTTTGCCCTCTCGACGCCTGCGGTGTCCTTGTTTTTTCCGTGACGCGGCGCCGCCGCGTGACTATATCCGGGTCATGACGACCACGATCCAGACGATCCGCGACGACTTCTCGTTCCTCGAGGAATGGGAGGACCGCTATCGTTACGTCATCGAGCTCGGCGAAGCGCTGCCTCCCTTCCCCGATGCGGAGCGCAACGCCGCCAACAAGGTGCCGGGTTGCGTCAGCCAGGTCTGGCTGACCACCGAACGGGGTTCGGGCGCCGATCCCGTCATCACCTTCACGGGCGATTCGGACGCCCATATCGTGCGCGGACTGGTCGCGATCATGTTGGCGCTGTTTTCCGGAAAGACAGCCAGCGAAATCCAGAAAACCGACGCTGAAGCAACGCTGAAGGCACTCGGCCTCGACGAGCACCTGTCCCCCCAGCGCGCCAACGGCCTTCGCTCGATGGTCAAGCGCATCAAGCGCGACGCCGAGATGGCGCTCGCGCAGACTGCCTGACAGGCTTCTTCACACCTTTCCTGGAATTGCTCTGGCCCTCAAAATCAAACGGCGCCCGAAGGCGCCGTCCGATTTCAGGTCCAATCCGGCAGTATCGGCTACCGCGCCTTGCGCTTGCGGCCGAGGCCCATCTTCTTGGCAAGCTGCGAGCGGGCCGCCGCGTAGTTCGGGGCAACCATCGGATAGCTTGGGTCCAGGTTCCACTTTTCGCGATACTGATCGGGCGTCAGATCGTAGTGGGTCATCAGGTGACGCTTGAGCGACTTGAACTTCTTGCCGTCTTCAAGACAGACAATGTAGTCGTCGTGAACCGAGCGCTTCGGGTTGACAGCCGGCTTCTGCTTGTCCGCAGGCGGCTGTTCGACGGTACCGCCCACACGCCCAAGAGCGGCGTGGACATCGGATATCAGGTTCGGCAGTTCGCCGACCGGCACGGGATTGTTGCTGACATAGGCAGCCACCACATCGGCGGTGAGCTCGATCAGCGCATCATTGTTTCTGGAAGGTGTTTCGACAATATCCATGGTCTTCAGGCCCCAACAAGAGTTACGTCGGTCTGCGCCCTTTTTTACAAGCAGGGCATTGCACGAATTTTTTGCAGATAGAGCATCCGCGATTCGTGTCACGGGGACATCAATGCGACCACACGTCAAGTAAGTCAATTCGCTCTTTGCATTATATTTAGGAATGTTGATCAACTATTCCGGGATCAGCTTCAATCTTTCGTGCACCATGTAATTTTTCGATATTTCGGTCGCCAAACGGACAAAGGCTGACGTTGGGTCAGCTAATCGTTACATTCGCGATAACTCACAAAACAAGCTTCAATGCTCCGGTTTGCTTGACGAGCACACCGGCAAGCTTGGTTGTTCACACCTGTCCACAAAACCACAGGTTGCCAAACCATTCCCCGGTCAAGCAGGCCACTCCGGGGTCAAAACGGCACGATGTATCCGCCATAGGCCCAGCCGGTGACGAAGACGCCGTTCCTGGCGGGGTCATGCCAGACTTCGCACCAGCGATAGCGAACCGTCTGCTGCTGTTTCCATGCCTCCTGGCCGGCAATATCGAGCAGATCCATGCCGCCGGTGCATCGTCCGGTCATCTGCAGGACGGTCCCGTTCTGGTATGCGGCCTGCTTCTGGGAGATGCCCGACGGATATTTGCGCACATTGAGCGTGTCGCCGAACGGCACATTGGCTACTTGCCAAGCTGCGAATACGGTCGCATGAGACTGGCCGGCAAAGACCAGAGTCAACGAAGCGACGGCGAAGACCGCAGCAATACGAGACCGAACAGTCATCTTCTCTCCTCCCGACCATCTCAGGGCCCGACACCACCTCTACGCAACAGCTCTTGAACCCGCGCTGATCTGCGCGTTCATACATCGTTCAAGATATTTCCAGAGCGAGACGCAATGACCAGGACTTCCCGATTTCCGACCGTCAACCCGCCTGCCCCCGAAAAAAGGCCGGTCTCGGATACGCATCACGGCATCACGCGAACCGATGACTATGCCTGGCTGCGGGCGGATAACTGGCAGGAGATGTTCAGGGACCCTTCCTTGCTCGATCCTGGGATCCGCGCCGAACTCGAAGCCGAGAATGCCTACCATTCGGCGCTGATGGCCGACACGTCGGATCTGCAAAAGCAGCTTTTCAAGGAAATGAAGGGCCGCATCAAGGAAGACGATTCTTCCGTTCCCATGAAGGACGGTCCTTACGCCTATGGGTCTTCCTTCAAGCTTGGCGGCGAGCAGCCGCGCTATTTCCGCATGCCGCGCGACGGCGGACTCGAGCAGATCCTGCTCGACGGCGACGCCGAGGCCGAGGGCAAGGCCTATTTCCGGCTTGGCGGCGTCGATCATTCGGCCGATCATCGCAAGCTGCTGTGGGCCTTCGACGACAAGGGTTCCGAATTCTACACGCTGCGTGTGCGCGACCTTGCCGATGGCAGGGAACTGGCGGACCAGATTCCCGCCACCGGCGGTTCGGGCGTCTGGGACGCAGGCAATGACGGGTTCTTCTATACGCGTCTCGATCCGAACCACCGGCCGTCCAAAGTGCTGTTCCACGCCTTGGGCCAAGATCCTGAAAACGACCGCCTGATCTATGAGGAAACCGACCCCGGCTTCTTCATGAACGTCGACGGGACCCGCAACAATCAATGGATCATGATCGGCATCAACGATCACGAGACTTCGGAATATCGCCTGTTGAGCGCCAGCGATCCGTTTGCCGAGCCGAAGCTGGTGTCGGCGCGCGAGACCGGCCTTCAGTATGAGCTGGAGGAAGGCGGCGACATATTCTTCATCCTGACCAATGCGGACGGTGCCAAGGACTTCAAGATCATGACGGCGCCGGCGAGCGATCCTGTCCGCGCCAACTGGCAGGAACTGGTGCCGCATGAACCGGGCCGGCTGATCCTGTCGGTGATCGGCTTCAAGGACCACATGGTCCGGCTCGAGCGCAAGGAAGGCCTGCCGCGCATCGTCGTGCGTGACCGCGCCAGCGGCGAAGAGCATCTGATCTTCTTCGATGAGGAAGCCTTCTCGCTCGGCCTTTCGGGGTCCCTGGAATACGACACCGAGATGATGCGCTTTTCCTACTCGTCGATGACGACGCCGTCGCAGATGTTCGACTACAACATGCGCACCCGTGAGCGTGTGCTGCTCAAGACCCAGGAAGTGCCGTCCGGCCACGACCCGCATCAATACGTCACGAGGCGGCTGATGGCGCCCGCGGCCGATGGCGAACTGGTGCCGATCTCGCTTCTGCACCACCGCGACACGCCGCTGGACGGCTCCGCGCCCTGCCTGCTCTACGGTTATGGCTCCTATGGCATTGCCGTGCCGGCCGCCTTCAATACCAACTGGTTCTCACTCGTCGACCGCGGCCTAGTCTTTGCCATTGCCCATGTCCGCGGCGGCAAGGACAAGGGTTATGGCTGGTACGATGACGGCAAGCGGGCACAGAAGATGAACACCTTCACCGATTTCATCGCCTGCGCCCGTCACCTCGTTGCCGAGCGCTATACCGCGCATGACCGCATCGTCGCGCAGGGCGGCTCGGCCGGCGGCATGCTGATGGGCGCCATCGCCAACATGGCGCCGGATTGCTTCGGAGGCATCGTGGCCGAGGTTCCGTTCGTCGACGTGCTTACCACCATGCTCGACGCGACGCTGCCGCTGACCCCGCCGGAATGGCCGGAATGGGGCAATCCGATTGCATCGGCCGACGACTACCGGACGATCGCCGCCTATTCGCCCTACGACAATGTTGCCGCGCTCGACTACCCGGCGATCCTGGCGCTCGCCGGTCTTACCGATCCGCGCGTCACCTATTGGGAGCCGGCCAAGTGGGTGGCGCGGCTGCGTGACCGCAAGAGCGGCGATAATCCGGTGCTGTTCAAGATCAACATGGATTCCGGCCATGCCGGCGCGTCCGGCCGGTTTTCACGCCTGGAGGAGATCGCCTATACCTATGCCTTCACCCTGAAGGTGACGGACAAGGCATAGCTAACGGAGGAACGCCGCGGTGATCGATCTGTCCACATTGATAGCCTATATCGCGGTTGTGTTCGGCTTTGTCTTCATTCCGGGTCCGGCCACATTGTTGACGATCGCGCGCGCGACGAGTTCGGGAACCAGGGTCGGGATCGCCACCGGCGCCGGGATCGCGGCCGGCGATGTGTTTCATACCGTCATGGCGATGGTCGGCATCTCGGCGATCATCGCCACATCGGCGACGCTGTTCAGCATCGTGAAGTATATCGGCGCGGCCTATCTCGTTTACCTCGGCATTCGCGCCATCATCGAGAAAGCGCCGACCGATCCGACCGCCGGCGCGCTTGCAATCTCCGCCGGCAAGGCGTTTCGACTGGCTGTCCTGACCGAGGTGCTCAACCCCAAGACCGCGCTTTTCTTCCTCGCTTTCCTGCCTCAGTTCGTGCGGCCCGAAAACGGATCGGCGATGGTTCAGTTGGCCGTATTGGGGATCATCTTCGTCGTGCTGGGCCTATTCAGCACGGTTGTGTTCGCGGTGAGCGCGGGGCGGCTCGGCAGTTTCCTGCACCGAAATCCGACAGTGCTGAAATGGCAGGGCAAGGTTGTCGGCGGCATCTATTGTGCGCTCGGTGTACGCCTGGCCTTGCAACAGCGCTGAGGTCAGGCAGCCACGCGTCTGTCGGCAGGCATGATGATCATGACTTTTTGAATTCCGCGCGGCTCATTTCCGCTCGCAATTGCGACGCTCGCGCGTTACCCAAAGCACGACTTTTCCCGGCCACGAAGCCCACACTCGCACAAGGGTCCATCATGCTGCTCGTCGACGTCTATCTCGACAAATCGCCGATCCAGGGCATCGGTGTGTTTGCCAAGCACCACATTGCCAAGGGCACGCTGGTCTGGAAGCTCGACCCCCGGTTCGACCGGATCATCGACGTCGAGACCTATGAGGGCGAGACCGGGCCGGTGAAGAACTATCTCGACCGCTATTCCTACCCCGACCGGCGCGATCCGGCCTATATCGTCTTCGAAGCCGACGACGCCCGCTACATGAACCATGACGACGAGCCGAATTGCGATGTCTCGTCGCCCGAGGAAACCTACGCCTTGCGCGACATCGCGCCCGGCGAGGAGATGACCTGCAACTACAACCATTTCTTCGAAACGGGCTTCGATTTCCTCGGCGATCGACACCTGCAGTCCGAAGACTAGTTCGTGCTTTTCTTGCGCGGCGGATAGCCGTTGGGATGCGGCGGTACCGCCTTGAGATAGGCGGCAATCGCCGCACGGTCGTCCGCCGTCAGCTCGGCCATGTTGCGCTGCACATCGACCATCGCGCCGCCAGCGGAATCGAAATCCGGCGTGAACCCGGTTTCGAGGTAGTTGGCAATGTCGGCTTCCGACCAGTTGGTGATGCCACTCCCACCCGAAGTGATGTTCGGCACGACGCCCGAGCCCTCGGCTGCCACAGCACCGGCCAGCCATTCGCTTTTCCTGATGCCGCCAGCCAAGTCGCGGGGCGTATGGCATTCGCCGCAATGACCTGGCCCTTCGACCAGATAGCGGCCTGCCATCACGGGTTCCGGCGTGCCGCCAGGCAGCGGAATGACAGGCTGGTCGCTGAGATAGAGGCGCTTCCATAGGCCAATGCCGCGCCGGATGTTGAACGGGAACGCCAGCGAATTGCCCGGCGTCTTGCCGGCGACGGCGGGAAGCGTCTTCAGGAAGGCATAGAGATCGGCAATGTCGGAAGGTTTCATGCGCGCGTAGGACGCGTAGGGAAACGCCGGATACAAATGATGACCCGAGGGCGATACGCCTTTCAACATGGCGTTGGCGAGATCCTCGGCCGACCATGCGCCGATGCCGTCCTTGGGGTCTTGCGAAATATTGGGCGGAACGAAGGTGCCGAACGGCGTCTTGAGTTCAAGGCCACCCACGAGCTGAAGCCGTGCATCGCCCTGCGACCCAGGTTTCGCATGGCAGGAGGTGCAGCCGCCTGCATAAAAAATCCGCTTGCCCCGAACAGCATCGCCGGGGCCGAGTTGCGCCAACGCCGCCGCATCAAGCTTGACCGGCGCCGACAGCAGCCAACCGGCTGCCGCGCCGACGACGCCCAGAACGAGGGCCGCGCCGACGAGCTTCTTCAGCCATGCCATATCAGGCAATCAGCCCTTCTTGACCCTGTAGCTCTGATGGCAGGCGCCGCAATTCGACCCAAGAACGCCGACTTGCGCTTTGAGCGCATCGACATCGCCAGGAGCTGCCGCGACCGCGGCCTTGACGTCGGAGAGATACTTGTCCTCGGCCGCCTTGAAGCCGGCCATGTCTTCCCAGATCTTTGGTGCCGCCGTGGTGTCGCCGGCATCGCTGCCCTTCGGGAACAAGGCCTCTACGTCGAATTTCTCGGCATTTTCCTGCACGGCCTGCAGCTGCGTCAGCACCGCGGCGGCATCAAAGGGTTCCTCGCCCTTGACCACTTTCGCCAGGCCGCCGACGATCTTTCCGCGTTCCTTCATCAGAGCCTGCCGGTCGAGGATCGGATCGGCAAAGGCCGCCGACGCGGCGAGTGCGAGCATGGAGATGGCGATGACAAGCTTTCTCATTCATTTGGCTCCGTGATGAAGGCATTCAGGACAGGACGTTAACGGACGTGGCGGGAGGAATATTCCCTTCTCGCGGCATGAATTTTGTATGACCTTTGCTTGTGCGGCACTTCGGTACAAAAAAGAAAAGCCCCGTCTTGCGGGGCTTTTCTGGAGGCCTGTCAGGCTTTTTCGTAGAGTTCGAGAACGTGATCCCAGTTGATCAGGCTGTCGACGAAGGCCTCGAGATATTTCGGCCGGGCGTTGCGGTAGTCGATGTAATAGGAGTGTTCCCAGA